>JAIEQN010000457.1 GCA_019747685.1 Gemmataceae bacterium | reverse complement strand
CGCCCCGCCCCCCGCCACCGGGCCGCGGCGGCTCAAGGTGGTCGACGGGGCCGACCAGGGCCGGACGTACCGGCTGCCCGACGCCGGCACCGTCCTCGTCGGCAAGCCCGGCGGGGAGGCCCACGTCCGGCTCCACGACCTGTACGTGGCCCCGGTCCACTGCTCGCTGGCGGTCACCCCGGACGGGGTGACCGTCGCCCACGTCGACGGGGCGAACGGCACCCTGGTCGACGGCCGGCGGATCATCACCCCGCAGGCCCTGCCCCCCGGCACCGTCCTGCGGGTCGGCAACTCGCACCTGCGGCTGGAACACGGCCCGTTCGAGGACGAGCCGGACACCCTCCCGCCGGTGACGGAGGCCGGGTCGAAGAGCAGCCGGGTGCTGCGGCCGCCGGAGCCGGAGGCGGCCCCGGAGGACCCGGCGGCCGGGCTGGAGGGCCAGGCCGTCGGGCCTTACCAGGTCGGCCAGCTCCTCGGCCGGGGGTTCGCCGGGGCGGTGTACGAGGCCGCCCACGGGCAGACCGGCCAGGCCGTCGCCCTGAAGGTCCTGGCCCCGGGGTTCCCGGCCGACTCGGCCGAGGCCGAGCGGTTCGCCCGGGAGGTGAAGCTGGCCCAGCCGGTCCGCCACCCCCACCTGGTGGCCGTGGCCGGGGCCGGCCGGGCCGGCGGCCGGTGCTGGATCGCCCGGGAGCTGGTCGCCGGGGAGTCGGCGGCCGAGGTGATCGGCCGGGTGGCCGGCGGGGACAAGCCGAGCTGGACCCGGGCCGCCCGGGTGGCCGTCCACCTGGCCCGGGCCCTCGACTTCCTCCACCGCAGCCGCCTGGTCCACGGGAACGTGACCCCGGCCAACGTCCTCCTGCGGGCCGACGACCACGCCACCAAACTGGCCGACCTGCGGCTGGCCCAGGCCCTGGCCGGCAGCCGGCTCCAGCGGGCGGTCCAGGAGGACAAGGTGCTGGCCGAGCTGCCGTACCTGGCCCCCGAGCAGGCCGAGCCCGGGGCGTACGTGGACGAGCTGGCCGACCTGTACGCGGTCGGGGCGGTGGCCTACGCCCTGATCACCGGCCGGCCGCCGGTGACCGGCACGACCCCGGCCGAGATCATCGACCAGCTCCGGGCCGGCCGGGTCAGCCGGCCGGGGGTGGTCTACAAGAAGGTGCCGGCCGCGTTCGACGCGGTGGTGATGCGGCTGCTGGCCGTCCACCAGGAGGACCGGTACCCGACCGCCGCCGCCCTGCTCGCCGACCTGACCCCGATCGCGGAAGAACACGACATCAAGCTTTAGAGCGACCGGTCGGCGAGCCGGGAGCGTGAGCGACCGGAGTTTTCAATGCTCCGGTCGCTCACGCTCCCGGCTCGCCAGCTCGACACGACTCCGGGACGACACCCCGGTCGCTCGCGCTCCCGAGAATGCTCAGCTCCGGTCGCTCACGCTTGCCGGATGGCTCCGGTCGCTCACGCTCCCGGCTCGCCGGGGTTCCGTCGGGTCGCTCGGCGCGGGCGGGTTTTCGCTTGCCCGCGGCGGCCGCGGCGGGTAGCCTCACGTCCGACCGACGATCCCATTCCGGGCCGGGCCGCGCCCGGGCTTGGTGGCACAGGCCTCCCGGCCTGTGCTGCTGAAGAAGCACAGGCCGGGAGGCCTGTGCCACCGGGCGGAGGCACGCGAGGAGTTCCGCGCATGTCCGACCCCCAGGCCGCGGGCGAACCCGCGGCGGCCGCCGCCGAGCCCGCGCCGGCCGCCGCCCCCGTCTCCGATTCCCAGCGGAATCACCTGCTCGACGCCCTCCGCGGGGTCGCCGTGCTCGGCATCCTGTTGATGAACATCCCCGGCTTCGCCATGCCGAACTACTTCTCGGAGTCGTTCCGGAACGACCCGACGAGCGTCAACTTTTGGGTCGACGCGGTCGTCACGGTGGTGTTCGAGGGGAAGATGCGGGCCCTGTTCGGGATGCTCTTCGGGGCCGGGGTGATCCTGTTCGTGGCCAAGAAGGAGCGGACCGGGCGGCCGGTCACCGGGCTGTTCTACCGCCGGATGTTCTGGCTCGTGATCTTCGGCCTGATCCACGCCCACCTGATCCTCTGGATGGGGGACATCCTGTACCTGTACGGGCTGTGCGGGATGCTGGTGTACCTGTTCCGGAACGTCCGCCCGGCGTACCTGGCCCTGGGCGTCCCGCTGGTCGCGGCCCTCGACTTCGGGGCCGGCACCGGGGCCTACCGGTACGTCCGGGCCGAGCGGATCGCCTACGTCGACGCCCGGGCGGCCGAGGCCGACGGCCGGGAACTCTCCGACGCCCAGCAGGACGCCCTGAAGCGGTGGCGGGACCTCGAGCAGTCGATCATCCCGAGCCGGGAGGACGCGGCCGAGAACACCCGGAAGATGAAGGGGGACTACGCCAGCGTGGCGACCCACGTCCGCAAGCTGGCGTTCGAGTTCGAGACCACCTTCGTCCTCCTGGCGGTCTGGGACTCGCTGGCCCTGATGCTCCTCGGGGTGGCCCTGTACCGGTGGGGGTTTCTGACCGGCGGGTGGTCGGGCCGGGACTACCGCCGGATGATGCTGGTCGGGTACGGCCTCGGGCTGCCGCTGGCCGCCTACAGCTTCTACCACGGCTCCGTCCAGGACCCGACCATCGAGGCCGGCCTGCGGCGGATGAAAGAGATACCGGTCCAGTGGCTCGGGCTGATCTACCCGTTCCAGCGCATCCTGCTGGTACTGGGCCACGTCTCGGCCCTGATCCTCCTCTACCGGGCGGGGTACGCCCGGGGACTGTTCCGGCGGCTGGAGGCGGCCGGGCAAATGGCCTTCACCAACTACGTCATGCAGTCGGTCATCTGCACCCTGATCTTCTTCGGCTACGGGCTGAACTACTACGCCGAGCTGGAGTACTACCAGCTCTACCTGGTCGTGCTGGGCATCTGGGCGTTCCAACTGGCCGTCAGCCCGGTGTGGCTGCGGTACTTCCTCTTCGGCCCGCTCGAATGGCTGTGGCGGAGCCTGACCTACTGGAAGGCCCAGCCGTTCGTCCGGCGGGCGGCCCGGCCTGACCCCGACGCCGACGGGGCCGTATCTTGACCGCGACGCCCAGGAGGAAGCGGGATGCGGACGCTGCTGGCGGGGCTATCGATGATCGCCGTCGCCGCCGCCGGTCCGGCCGACGACCCGAAGCCGGTCCGGGTGCTGCTCCGGACCGACCGGGGGGACATCGAGCTGGAGCTGGACCCGGCCAAGGCCCCGAAGACGGTCGCCAACTTCCTCCGCTACGTCGACGCCGGGCGGTACGACGGCGGCCGATTCCACCGGGCCGTCACCCCGGCCAACCAGCCGGACAACAAGGTCAAGATCGAGGTGATCCAGGCCGGGGTGAATCCGGACCAGGTGAAGGACGAGTTTCCGCCGATCAAGCTGGAGCGGACGAAGGACACCGGGCTGGCCCACAAGGACGGGGCGGTGTCGATGGCCCGGGACGGGCCGGACACGGCCACCGGCGACTTCTTCGTCTGCGTCGGGGACCAGCCGGAATTGGACTTCGGCGGGAAGCGGAACCCGGACGGGCAGGGGTTCGCGGCGTTCGGCAAGGTCGTGAAGGGGATGGACGTGGTGAAGAAGATTCAGGCCGCCCCGGCCGACGGGCAGACGCTGAACCCGCCGGTCGGGATCAAGTCGGCCCGGCGGCTGCCGTGACCCCGCCGGGAGGCCCGATGCCGGCCGTCTTCACCCTGCCGCTCGCGGTCCGCGAGGACGACATCGACCGGCAGGGGCACGTGAACAACGTGGCGTTCGTCCGGTACGTCCAGGAGGCGGCGGTGGCCCACTGGGAGGCGGCCGCCCCGCCCGACCTGCGGGCGGCATTCGCCTGGGTGGTCCGCCGGCACGAGGTCGAGTACCTGAAGCCGGCCCAACCCGGGGACGAGCTGGTCGCCCGGACGTGGGTGGGCGAGCCGAGCGGGGCGACGTGGGAGCGGTTCACCGAGGTCGCCCGATCCGGCGGGCCGGTGCTGGCGACCGCCCGGACGGTGTGGGTGCTCCTGGACGCGGCCACGGGCCGGCCCCGGCGGATCGACCCGCGGATGGTCCAAAGCCTGAACGACCAACCGTAACCCCGGCCGGGGTCAGGCGGCCTCGACCTGGAGGTCCGGCCGCTCGACCCCGACCCACGCCTCCTGGCCGTCGGCGAACCGGACCTTGGTGAGCCCGCCCCGGTCGGCCTTCCACCGGGCCCGGACCGCCGCCCGCCCGTCCACGCACGCCAGGTACCCGCTGACCAGGAGGGTCCGGCCGGCCGCGTCGGCCACCTCGAACCCGTCGTCCCGCAGCCGGCCGAACACGTACACGTACCGCCGCATGGCCCCCGCCCTTCGTGTTGGAATTGAAGCCCTCCATCCGGTTGTAACACGCCCGTGAACCGGCGCCAAAGTCGGTGGCGGTGACCGGGGCACAGGCAGGAATGCCTGTGCCACCAAGCTAGCAACACCACAGGCCGGGAGGCCTGTGCCACCACTCTTCTTGGTGGCACAGGCCTCCCGGCCTGTGCTGCCATGCGCGGCCCCCGGGCCGGTATACTGGTACGGCCCGCCCCCTCCGACCACGACCCCCCCGCATATGACCCGTACCCGCCTCCGGGCCGAGCCCCTCGACGACCGCGTCACCCCGGTGACACTCCCGCCGGGGTTTGCCGAGTCCGTCTTCGCCGCCGGGCTGACCGCCCCGACCGCGATGGCCGTGGCCCCCGACGGCCGGGTGTTCGTCGCCGAGCAGGGCGGGACGCTGCGGGTGGTCCGCAACGGGGCCGCCCTGCCGGCCCCGTTCGTGTCGCTGGCCGTGGACGCCCGGGGCGAGCGGGGGCTGGTCGGGGTGGCCCTCGACCCGGCCTTCCCGACGAACGGATTCGTGTACGTCTACTACACCGTGCCCGCGGCCGGCCCCGCCGCCCCGCACAACCGGGTCAGCCGGTTCGCCGCCGCCGGGGACGTGGCGGCCGGGGGCGAAACCGTCCTGCTCGACCTCGACCCGCTCTCGGCCGCCACCAACCACAACGGCGGGGGCCTCGCCTTCGGGCCGGACGGCAAGCTGTACGTCGCGGTCGGGGACAACGCCACCGCGGCCAACGCCCAGACCCTGACCAACCGGCTCGGCAAGGTTCTCCGGATCAACCCGGACGGGACGATCCCGGCCGACAACCCGGCGGCCATCGACGGCCTCGGGGCGGTCCCGGCCGGGCCGGCCCGGGCGATCTGGGCGGCCGGGCTGCGGAACCCGTTCACCCTGGCGTTCCAGCCCGGCACCGGCCGGCTGTTCGTCAACGACGTGGGGCAGGCGTCGTTCGAGGAGGTGAACGAGGGCCGGGCCGGGGCCAACTACGGCTGGCCGGCCACCGAGGGCCCCTTCGACCCGGCCGCGTTCCCGGCGTTCACCCCCCCGGCCCACGCCTACCCGCACGGGGACGGCAGCCCGGCCGTCGGCCGGGCGATCGTCGGCGGGGCGTTCGGCGGCGTGGGCTTCCCGGCCGAGTACGCCGGCGACTACTTCTTCGCCGACCTGATCGGCGGGTGGATCAACCGGCGGGACGCCGCCACCGGGCAGGTGACGAACTTCGCCGACGACCTGACCGGTCAGTCGATCGTGGACCTCGACACCGGCCCGGCCGGGCAGTTGCTCTACCTGGCCCGCGGCCCGGCCGAGGGGGCGATCTACCAAATCGTCTCCGCCGCGCCGGGGGCGGCGGTGGCGGTCGGGGCCGGGCCGGGCGGCGGGGCGGTGGCCGAGCTGGTGGACGTGCC
>JAIEQN010000150.1 GCA_019747685.1 Gemmataceae bacterium | reverse complement strand
ATCCGGCTGCTCTGCCCGCGGCGGATCGTGATGGGCGGGGGGGTGACGCTGATGGGCGAGGACCTGTTCTTCGGCCCCCTGCGGGCGGCGGTGGCGGACCGGGTGTTCCCGCCGTTCGCCGGGCTGACGGACCTCGTCCCGGCGGCCCTCGGGGAGGAGGTCGTCGTCCACGGGGCGTTGGCCTTGGCCCGGCGGAAGCTCGGCGGGTAGACTGCCGGTGACAGGAGGAGTGCATGACCCCGACCACACCGGCCGCGGCCGTCCCGACGAAGCTGATGACGGTGGACGAGTACTGGGAGTTCGTCGACCGGCCCGAGAACCACGACCGCATGTTCGAACTCCGTCGCGGGAGGGTGGTCGAGATGCCCCGCCCGAAGAAGCCGCACGGGATCGTTTGCACCCGGATCGGCACCCAACTCCAGAACTACGCCGACCGCGTGGGCCGGGGCTATGTTCTGTCGAACGACACCGGCGTCGTCCTTGAGGAGGAGCCGGGCACGGTGGTCGGGCCGGACGTGGCGTACTGCGTCGACGCCAACGAGTACGACGAGGTCGAGCCGAGGTGGGTCGAGACCCCGCCGGTACTGGCGGTGGAAGTCTTATCCCCGACCAACAAGACGACCGAGATGAACGAGAAGGTCGCCGACTACCTCCGGGCCGGGGTGAGGGTGGTCTGGCTGGCCGACCCCGAAACGAAAACCCTGACGGTGTACCGCCCGGACCGCAGCCTCGTCGTCCTGAAGCCGGGCGACGACCTGACCGCCGATGAACTGCCCGGGTTCGCGTGCAAGGTCGGCGACTTCTTCCGCCTCCCGGGCGACAAGCCGGCCGCTCCTCCCGCACCCCCGGCCGCCTGAGCCATGCCCCACGTCCGCGTAAAAATCTGCGGCGTCACCACCCCGGCCGATGCCCGCCAGGCGGCCGAGGCCGGGGCCGACGCCGTCGGGCTGAACTTCTACCCCAAGTCGCCACGGTACCTGACGCCCCAACCGGCCGCCGCCATCGTCCGCGGGCTGCCGGCCTTCACCGCCCCGGTCGGCGTGTTCGTCGGGATGGCCCTGCGGCAGGTGTGTGCGGCGGCGTACCAGCTCGGCCTCCGCGGCGTCCAGACCTACGACGAGTCGCCGCCCGACGACGACCCGTTCCCGTTCGCCCACGTCCCGGCCTTTCGGGTCAAGGACGCCGCCGGGCTCGACCACATCCGCCGGTACGTCGCCGCCGCCACGGACCGAGGACGGCCGCCGGCGGCCGTCCTCGTCGACTCCTACGTCGAGGGGGAACTGGGCGGGACCGGCCACAAGGCCCCGTGGCACCTGCTGGCCGGGTTCGACCCCGGCGTTCCGCTCATCCTGGCCGGCGGCCTCACACCCGCGAACGTCGCGGAAGCCATTACCCTCGTGCGGCCGTGGGGGGTGGACGTGGCCAGCGGGGTCGAGTCGGCCCCCGGCCGGAAGGACCCGGCGAAGGTGGCCGCGTTCGTCCGGGCGGCGAAGGCGGCCGCCGAACCTGCCCGTCCCGCCCGGCCGTCCTAGAATACCCCCGTCCCGCGCCACCGCACCACCCGGGGGATCGCATGACCGGCGGCTACTGGCTGGGGGTCGACCTCGGCGGGACGAAAATCCTGTCCGGCCTGTTCGACGACAACCTGAAGCTGCTGGCCCGGTCGAAGCACCCGACCGACCCGTCCGGCGGCCCGGCCGGGGTCATGGCCCGGGTCGGCCAGGGGGTCGAGGCGGTGCTGTCCGAGGCCGGCGTGTCCCCGGGTGATGTCCGCGGGATGGGGTTCGGGGTGCCCGGGCAGATCGTGGTCGGGACGACCAAGGTGCGGTTCGCCCCGAACCTGGACTGGAAGGACGTGGACCTCGGGCCGCTCCTGCCGGCCGGGTGGCGGTGGCCGCTGGTGGTCGAGAACGACGTCCGGATGGGGACGTACGGGGAGTACGCCGCCGGGGCGGCGAAGGGGGCCCGGACGGTGTTCGGGGTGTTCGTCGGGACCGGGGTGGGGGGCGGGCTGGTGCTGGACGGCCGGCCGTTCGCCGGGTTCAACGGGAACGCCGGGGAGGTCGGGAACCTGGTCGTCCACTGGCGGAAGGGGACGATCCTGGAGGACCTGGCCGGGCGGAAGGGGATGATGTCGCGGGCGGCGGGGGTGCTGGACGACGCCCCGAAGCGGGTCCGCAAGGAGTGGAAGGGGGTCGACCCGAAGGGCGTCCGCAGCCACCAACTGTCCGAGTTCTACCAGAAGGGCGACCCGGTCGCGGTGCAGCTGGTGGACGACGCGGCCCGGGCGCTGGGGGCGGCCGTCGGCGGGGTGGTGAACCTGCTCAGCCCGGAGGTGATCGTGGTCGGCGGGGGGGTGGCCCAGGCCCTGGGCGACGCCTTCATCGAGCGGCTCTGGGAGATCGCCCAACGGTACACGCTGCCCGGGGCGGCGGACGGGGTGAAGTGCGTCCCGGTCGCCCTCGGGGACGACAGCGGGATCGTCGGCTGCGCCGCCTACGCCAAGGCCCGCCAGTCCGGGCAGGCCGCGGAAGTGGCCTGAGGCGGCCGCGCGCCCGGTTTTTTGGCCTTCGAGGACGTTCATGCACCCGGATTGGAACAACCGCTACGAGGTGGCCGTGGGGGCCGCCCGGGCCGCCGGCGACCTGGCCCGGGAGTATTACGAGGGCACCTTCGAGGTCGAGCACAAGGCCGACCGCAGCCCGGTGACGGTGGCCGACAAGAAGGCCGAGGAGTTGATCCGGTCCGCGGTGTCGAAGCACTTCCCGGCCGATGGGTTCCTGGGTGAGGAGTTCGGCGACCAGCCGGGCACGTCCGGGTTCCGGTGGGTGATCGACCCGATCGACGGGACCAAGTCGTTCATCCGCCACGTCCCCCTGTGGGCCACCCTGATCGGGCTGGAGTACCGGGGCGAGCAGATCGGCGGGGTGGTCTACATCCCCGTCCTGAACCAGCTCTACCGGGCCCTGCGGGGCGACGGCACCTACGCCAACGACCGCCGGGTCCGGGTGTCGGGCGTGGCCGACCTGGCGGCCGCCCACATGTGCTACTCGAACCTCGGGTGGTTCACCCGGGCCGGCCGGGAGGGGCCGTTCCTGGAACTCTGCCGGCGGACCCAGCGGCAGCGGGGGTTCGGCGACTTCTACGGGTTCGTCCTGCTGGCCGAGGGGGCGTGCGACCTGATGGTCGACCACGGCGTCCACCCGTGGGACGTGTCCGCGCTGAAGGCGATCGTCGAGGAGGCCGGCGGCCGGTTCACCGACTGGAACGGCGTCCCCACCACCGACACGCCGGACGTGGTGGCGACGAACGGGCGGTTACATGACGAGGTGCTGGGCATCCTGAACGGCCGGCGGTGAGCCCGGCGCCTCACCCCGGCTCGGTTCTCGTTGGTTTGGTTCGGCAACCCGCACACCCTGCGGCCGAACCAATGGTATTCGTCCGAAAAACCGTCGGGCGAGTTGGCCCGCTCGACCCGCCCATTGCCACCCGCCACCCTCGCGCAAACAATACCCTTACGGCCGGCGACGCCCGGCCGCCCGCCCCCGAACCCCCTCCCCGCAACGAGGTTCTCCCTCCCATGCGACGTGTGTGGTTGCTCCCGGCCGTCGTTGCCGCGGCCGTCGCGGTCGCCGCCATCTCCCCGGCCGACGCCCAGCCGCCGGCCGGCCAGTGGGCCGCGGTCAAGGGCCAGGTCGTCTTCCCGGCCGGCAAGCCGGTCCCCGAGCCGGCCAAGCTGGAGGTCACCCAGGACAAGGCCCACTGCCTGGCCAAGGGGCCGATCCTGGACGAGGCCATCCAGGTCAACCCGAAGACCAAGGGGCTCAAGAACGTGGTCGTCTGGCTCCGGCCGGACAACACCGACCCGAAGAAGTCGGCCCTGGAGAAGAACCAGATCAACCCGGCCGACGCCGGCCGCAGGGCGGCGGAGGTGGTGATCGACCAGCCCCAGTGCATGTTCGTCCCGCGGGTGACGGTGGCCCGGGCCGGGGACACCCTGGTCGCCAAGAACTCGGCCCCGGTCGCCCACAACTTCTTCTGGACCAGCGGGAACAACGGGAACTACAACCCGACCATCCCGGCCGGTCAGAACTTCAAGCTCCCCGACCCGCTCAAGCCGGAGACCGCCCCGATCCAGTACAAGTGCTCGATCCACCCGTGGATGACCGGGTACGTCCGCATCTTCGACCACCCCTACTTCGCCGTCACCGACGAGAACGGGAAGTGGGAGATGAAGGACGCCCCGGTCGGCAAGTTCCGGGTCGTCTATTGGCACGAGAACGGGTTCAAGGACGGGGTCAAGGGGCGGTTCGGCGAGCCGATCACGATCGAGGCGGCCGGGACGACGGTGAAGCCGGTCGAGTTCGACCCGACCCCGAAGAAGTAGTCCACCGATCGACCCGGGGCAACGCCCCGGGCTACGTTGTGTGACCCCTTCGGGGTCGATGTCCGGAGGGCTGAAAGCCCGACACAACATAGCCCGGGCAACGCCCCGGGTCGTTATGCTTCCGCACCTCACCCCGCCGAGGCCACCAGCCGGCCGCGGACCCCGTCGTCCGGCCGGGCCAGCCGGTGCCGCAGGGCCGCCCCGACGAACTCCCGGAACAGCGGGTGCGGGCGGGTCGGCTTCGACTTGAACTCCGGGTGGCACTGGACCCCGACGAACCACGGGTGGTCCGGCAGCTCGATCGCCTCGACCAGCGACCCGTCCGGGCTGGTCCCGCTGAACACCAGCCCGGCCGCCGCCAGCCGGTCCCGGTAGGCGTTGTTCACCTCGAACCGGTGCCGGTGCCGCTCGCTCACCACGTCCGCCCCGTAGGCCGCCCGGGCCTTCGTCCCGGGGACGAGGTGGCACGGGTAGGCCCCGAGCCGCTGGGTCCCGCCCAAGTCGGTGACCTCCAACTGCTCGTTCATCAGGCAGACGACCGGGTGCGGCCCGGCCTTGTCGAACTCGGCCGAGTTGGCCCCGTCCAGCCCGGCCACGTTCCGGGCGAACTCGATCGTCGCGCATTGCAGCCCGAGGCAGATGCCGAAGAACGGCAGGCCGGCCTCGCGGGCGTGCCGGACGGCCTCGATCTTCCCCTCGATCCCCCGGCTGTCGAACCCGCCGGGGACCAGGAGGCCGTCCACCCCGGCCAGGGCCTTCTCCGCCGCCTCCGGGCCGGCCAACTTCTCCGACTCGATCCGCACCACCTTGACCTTCGCCTGGTGGTGGACCCCGGCGTGGTCGAGGGCCTCGTACACGCTCTTGTAGGCGTCCCGGTGCTTGACGTACTTGCCGACGAACCCGATCGTCACGTCGTACCGGGGGTTGCGGAGCCGGTCGAGGACGGCCCGCCAGTCGTCCAGGGCCAGCGGCTGGGTCAGCGGCAGCCCGAGCTTGGCCGCGATCAGCTCGTCCACCTTCCGGTCGGCGAACCCGAGCGGGACCTCGTAGATGCTCAGCTCCTTGTCCTTCTCCTCGATCACCGCCCGCCGCTCGACGTTGCAGAACAGGGCGATCTTCTCGCAGTCGGCCTCGGGGATCTCCTTCTCCGTGCGGCAGATCAGCACGTCCGGCTGGATGCCGATCTTGCGGAGTTCCATGACGCTGTGCTGGGTCGGCTTGGTCTTCAGTTCGCCGGCCGCCTTCAGGTACGGGACCAGGGTGAGGTGGACGAACAGGCAGTTCTGCTTGCCGGCCTCCAGGGCGAACTGGCGGATGGCCTCGAAGTACGGCATCCCCTCGATGTCGCCGACCGTCCCGCCGATCTCGGTGATGACCACGTCCACGTCCGGG
>JAIEQN010000912.1 GCA_019747685.1 Gemmataceae bacterium | reverse complement strand
CCCCGGTCGCACTTCGGGTCGGCCACGTAGCCGGTCAGCCGCAGCGGGCCGGGGCCGGAGTCGAGGTCGTACAGGGCGTCGGACACCTCGGCGGTGAAGAACAGCCGGACGCGGTCGGCGAGGGAAGCCGTGGCCGGGATGTCGTAGACGAGCCGGCCGTTGTGCCGCAGGACGAGGTGCAGCCCGGGGTGGGCCAGGGCCAGCCGGGTGACGGCCTCGCAGACGTGGCCGAGCTCGGTGGCCACGCTCTTGAGGAACTTCTTGCGGACCGGGACGGTGTAGAACAGGTGGCGGACTTCCACCCGCGTCCCCGGCGACCCGTTCCACGGCCGGGCCGCGGACAGGTGGCCGCCGTCGCAGCGGACCTCGGCCCCGCACGCCTGGTCCGGCGGGCGGGACTGGAGCGTCACCTTGGCCACCCCGGCGATCGACGCCAGGGCCTCGCCGCGAAACCCCATCGTCCCGATGGCGAACAGGTCGGCGGCGTCCCGGAGCTTGCTGGTGGCGTGGGCGGCGAACGCCAGCGGGAGGTCGTCCGGGGCGATCCCGCCGCCGTCGTCCACGACGCGGATGAGCTCGGTCCCGCCGGCCTCCAGGTCGATGTCGATGCGGGTGCTGCCGGCGTCGATGCTGTTCTCGACCAGCTCCTTGACGACCGACGCCGGCCGCTCGACCACCTCCCCGGCGGCGATCCGGTTGACGACCTCGGGCGGGAGCTGGCGGATGCGGGGCATGACGGGTCCCGGGCGGCGGGGCGGGCCACGGGGATTATCGGCCGCCGGCCGGACGGGGCGGAAGGTCAGTTGGCCGGCGGGGGCGGGTTCCGCAGGGCGGCCAGCTCGGCCCGCAGCCGGGCCACCTCGGCCTCAGCCGCCTCCCGCGCCCGCCGCTCGGCGTCCCGTTGCATCTCGGCCATCGACCGCTCGTCCTCGGCGAACCGGGCCTTCGTCTCGGCCAGTTCTCGGGCGAGTTCGGCCCGCCGCGCCCGCTCCTCGGCCGGGGGAAGGAGGGTCGAGGCCGTGTCCGGGTTCCGGAACACGAGGCGCATCCCCTCCCGGTCGAGCCGGAGGCCGAGAACCTCGCTGGCCACCTGCCCGCGGTGGGGTACGATCGGTTGGTACTCGCCGCCGACCAACCGGTAGCCCCGTAACGACGGGTCAAGGTACTCTTCGAGCGGGTCGAACAGGAAGTACTCGCGGACCCTCCACTCGTCCCGGTAAACCCGGAACTTCTCGTCCGTGTCCTCCCCCTTGGTGGACCGGGAGGTGATTTCCAGGACGAAGTCCGGGAACCGTCCCTCTTCCCAAACCTTGTACACGTCCCGATCCCCCTTCGGGGCGCCGAGGACGACCATCAGGTCCGGGGCCCGGCACCGGCGGGGGTTTCCCTCCTCGAAGTACACCAACAGGTTGCCGGTGACGTACACGTCCGTCCGGTCGGCGAACCAGCCCTGGATGGTCTCGATCGCCCGGGCCATCTGGTGCCGGTGGAGGTCGCTCTCGGCCATCGGCTTCCCGTCCGAAGAAGGGTATTCGACTCCGGCCGGGGCCGAGTCCAACTGCGTCGCCATCGCCCGCCCTCCGTGTCCGGCGGCTCGGGGGGCTTACGCCCCCCGCTCGCCCTCACCGCCCTTTTTCCACTCCTGGAGCTTCCGGTACAAGGTCCGTTCGCCGATCCCCAGGAGATTCGCCGCCTCCTCCCGGTTCCCCCGGGTCAGCTCCAGGGCCTTTTCCATGTAGTACCGCTCGACCTCGGCCAGCGGCCGGCCGACCAGGTGGTCCGGGCCACCCGCACCGCCGCCGGCCCCGCTGCCCGAACCCGGCGGCCGCGGCCCGGCGTCCTCCGGCAGGTCGTCTAGCGTCAGCTCGCCGTCGAGGTCGAGGACCATCATGCTGTCGAGCAGGTTCCGCAGCTCCCGGACGTTCCCCGGCCAGTCGTAGGCGTCGAACGCCCTCCACACCGCCGGGGCCACCTTCGGCACCGGCTTGCCGTACTTCTTCGCCAGCTCCCGCAGGAAGTGGGCGGCGAGCTGCGGCAGGTCCTCCTTCCGCTCCCGCAGGGCCGGCAGCCGGACCACCCCGACCTTCAGCCGGTGGTACAGGTCGACCCGGAACTTGCCGTCCCTGACCGCCGCGTCCAGGTCCCGGTTGGTCGCCGCGATCACCCGCACGTCCACCCGGACCGGCTCGTTCGCCCCGATCCGGACCACCTCCCCGTTCTCCAGCACCCGCAGGAGCTTGGCCTGGAGTGACAGCGGCATGTCACCGACTTCGTCGAGGAACAGGGTGCCGCCGTGGGCGTACTCGAACCGCCCCTTGCGGCTCCCCTTGGCCCCGGTGAACGACCCCTCCTCGTGGCCGAACAGCTCGTCGTCCAACAGGTTCTCGTTCAGGGCGGCGCAGTTCAGGGCGGCGAACGGCTTGGCCCGCCGCGGGCCGTTGGCGTGCAGGGCCCGGGCGGCCAGCTCCTTCCCGGTCCCGTTCTCCCCGAGGATCAGGACCGACGCCGGGGTCGGGGCGTAGGCCCGGAGCAGGTGCAGCACCCGCCGCATCTTCGGGCTGTCGCCCACCACCCCCTCGAACCCGAACCGCTCGTCGATCTGCCGGCGGAGGTCGCGGACCGTCCGGACCCGCTCGGCCGCGTGGTCGACCACCGCCCGGAGTTCCGCCAGGTCGAGCGGCTTCTGGAGGTAGTGGCTGGCCCCCCGCTTGGTCGCCTCCACCGCCGTCTTGAAGTCGGCGTACCCGGTGACGACGAACACCTCGGCGTCCGGCCGGTGCTTGCGGGCGGCGTCGACCACCGCCAGCCCGTCCAGGTCGGCCATCCGCAGGTCGGTCAGGATGACGTCGAACGGCTCGTCGGCCAGCTTCGCCACCCCGGCCTTGCCGGAGGTGGCGACGGTGCAGGCGTGGCCCCGCCGCTCCAGGCTCTCGGCGATCGTCTCGGCCAGGTGCCGGTCGTCGTCGATGACCAGCACCTGCAACGGCTCGGCAGACATAGTGTTTAGTGTTTAGTGTCTAGTGTTTAGTCCGGAATGGTTCGTGGTCGGTGACGCGGTGGTGTGCCGGGGTCAGCGGGTAGTTTACGGGCGGCCGGGATTCGCGTATCCTCGGTAGCAGCCGCCCGCCGGAGCCTCCCCATGACCCGCGTCCGCTCCCTCGTCCTGGTCGGCGCCGCCGCCGGCGTCCTCGCCCTGACCCTGACCGGCCAGCCGCCGGCCCCGGCCGGGGCCCGGATGGCCGACGCCGCCAAGAAGTTCCTGGCCGGCCTCGACCCGGCCCAGAAGAAGAAGGCCCACCTCGGGTTCGACGACAAGCACCGCACCGCCTGGTACTTCACCCCCCAGCAGGACAAGGAGAAGAGACCCACCCGGGTCGGGCTGCGGCTGGACGAGATGACCCCGGAGCAGAAGACCGCCGCCCTCGGGCTGCTCCGGACCGGGCTGTCCGAGAAGGGGTACGAGCAGGCCACGACGATCATGAGCCTGGAGGGCATCCTGGCCGACCTGGAGGGGCCGAAGGGGGCGATGGTCCGCAACCCCGGGTGGTACTTCGTCACCGTCTTCGGCGACCCGTCGGCCACCGGCGGGTGGAGCTGGCGGTTCGAGGGGCACCACCTGTCGGCCAACTACACCCTGGACAAGGGGGAGGTGGTGTCGGCCACCCCGCTCTTGTTCGGGGCCAACCCGGCCGAGGTGAAGGGCGGGCCGCGGCAGGGGCTGCGGACCCTGCCGGCGATCGAGGACCACGCCAAGGCCCTCATCAAGTCGCTCTCGCCGGAGCAGGACCGGGCGGCCAAGCAGCCGAAGTTCCTGCCGGAGATCAAGGAGGGCGGGGCCGAGGCGGACGTGGGGCCGCCGGTCGGGGTCACCGCCGACAAGCTCTCAGCCGAGCAGCGGGCGACCCTGGGGAAGCTGCTCGACGCCTACGCCGGGCGGCTGCCGGAGGACCTGGCCGAGGCCGAGCGGAAGCGGGCGGCCGGGACCCCGCCGGCCGAGCTGTACTTCGCCTACGCCGGGTCGACCGAGCCGGGGGTCGGGTACACCTACCGGGTGCGGGGGAACGGGTTCGTGGTCGAGTTCCTGAACGTGCAGGCGGACAGCGCCAAGAACCCGGCCAACCACATCCACAGCGCCTGGCGGCGGCTCCCGGCCGACTTCGGAGTGGCCCGGAAGTAGGGCCGCAGCCCCTCGCCGCGGGGGAGGCCGTACTCCCCCGGGTCAGTCGGCCAGGTCGAAACCCTTCTGCTGTTCGCCGCCGGTGACGGCGTGGGCGAGGCCGCTGGTCCGCGGGTCGGCGTACTTCTTCGGCAGCCGCATGTACAGCCGGTCCCGGTCTTCACGCGACTCGGTCGGGAACCCGCCCGACGGGCTGATCTCGCCCGGCGGTCGGTTGGCCGAGTCGAACATCTCGGTGTCGACCGACACCGCGTACCTCCCGGCCGCGAGGCCGGCGAGCGAGTACGTCCCGTCCTCCCGGAGGGGGACGGGGTGGAAGCCCCGGTCGGACCGGAAGGTCACGACCCCGGCGGGGACCGGCTGGCCCCGGTAAGTCACCCGGCCGGTCACGTGCCCGGTCGCCGGGTCGCCGGCTGTCGGTTCGGCCGCCGGGGTCGGCCGTCCCGGGCCCGAGCACCCCGCGGCCACGACGACCAGGGCGAACGGGACGCCGGCGCGGAGTCGTTTCATCGTGTCCCCCTCGGTCGAGCCGGGTCAAGGGCTGTCGTCCCCCGCCCGGCGGCGGTGGACGGCCGCCTGGGAGGCGTCGCCCCGGCGGTCGTAGTACCCGGCCAGCGCCCGGTGCGCACGCCGGTTCCCCGGTTCACGCTCCAGTGCCTGGTACAGCCAGTACACCCCCTGCCGCTCCTGCTTCCCCTTCACCAACAGCTCGCCCACCTCGGCGTAGTCGGCGGCCGTCGCCGTCTTGCTGTCGGCCACCTCCCGCAGCAGGTGGTTGACCCGGTCCAGGTCGGCCTTGGCCCGCTCGTAGTCCTTGAGCACCCCGGCCGCCTCGTCCGCCCGCCCCTGGTCCCGGACCGCCGCCGCCAGGGCGTACCACGCCTCGGTGTCCGCCGGGTCACGGTCCAGCACCGGCCGCAGCCGCCGCTCGGCGTCGGCCGGCCGGCCCTCCTGGAGGTCGAGGTTGGCCAGGTCGATCTGCACCACCGGGTCGGTCGGCAGCCGCGGGGCGGCCGCCTCCAACAGCCGCCGGGCCTCGGCCGAATCGCCCTGGGCCATCCGGCACCGGCCGAGCCGGGCCTGCACCTGCGGGTGGTCCGGGTTCTGCCGGTAGAGCCGCTCCAGGTGGGGGAGGGCGTCCGGGGTCTGCTTGTCCTCCAAGAGCATCTCGGCCACCCGGAGCCGGGCCGGGAACAACTCCGGGTCGCGGTCGAGGGCCGCCCGGTAGTCGGCCATCGCCCCCTTGTGGTTGTTCAGCCGCTCCTGCACCCACCCCCGCAGGAAGTACGGCCGGGCGGCGTCCGGGCGGAGTTCGACCAGCTTGTTCAGGTAGCCGTAGGCCGGCCAGTACCGCATCTTCTCGGTGTACCCCAGGGCCAGGGTCTCGAGGAACAGCGGGGCCTCGGGGTGACCGGCCTCGACCGCCTCCAGGAGCGGGCCGGCGACCCGGTCCAGGTCCCCGGTCTGGGCGCGGAGGAGGAGGAACTCGACCTGGATGTCGTGGGTCGCCCCGCCGGCCACCTCGAGCGCCCGGTTCAGGTGGGCCTCGGCGGCCGGCAGGTCGCCGGACAGCCGGGCCGCCCGGGCGGCCAGCCGGCG
>JAIEQN010000247.1 GCA_019747685.1 Gemmataceae bacterium | reverse complement strand
CTGGTGTACTTCGAGGGGCTGACCCACGAGGCGGCCGGACGGGAGATCGGGGCGAGCCGGGACACGGTGGCCCGGCGGCTGGAGGAGGCGTTGACCCGGCTGCGGGGGCTGCTCCCGGCCGGGGCGGTGGCGACCGCGGCGGGGACGGCCGGGGTCGAGGCGGCCCTGGCGTCCGGCCGGCCGGTGGTGTCATCGGCACGGTTGGGCGAGCTGGCGGGTGCGGCGGTGCGACGAGCAACAGCCGCCGGCCCGGGCTTCGGAACGGCCGCCTCGGTGCTGGTCGCCGGGCTGACCCTCGGCGGTGTCGGCCTGG
The DNA here is from genome assembly GCA_019747685.1 of Gemmataceae bacterium. Taxonomy (GTDB): domain Bacteria; phylum Planctomycetota; class Planctomycetia; order Gemmatales; family Gemmataceae; genus Urbifossiella. The sequence continues at coordinate 5,446 of JAIEQN010000247.1, read as the reverse complement.
CCGGCTGGGCGGCGGAGCCGGCCCCCGAACCGGAGACGGCCCAGGTCCCGCCGCCGAAGGTCGAGCCGGCACCGCCGGTCGAGCGGGAGTCGCTCCAGGCCCAGAATCTCCGCATCCTCAAGGCCGAGGTGCTGCCGAAGCTGACCGCCGGCGTTGCCAAACTCCTCGGCAGTGAACCGATCGTCGTCGGCACCCGGGCCGAAGGGAGCGAGGTGTACGTCCGCCTGAAAGGTCGCTCGCCGCTCCCGGACTGCCCGAAGCCGCCGCGGGCCGAACTCTGGTTCTGCGTCCTGTCGCGGCAGCTATCGGCCTGGGTCGACGCGCCCGGCACCGGCGAATGGAAGTGGGTAGACGTCGGCAAGATCAACACGCGGGTGAGTTTACTCGGCTGGGAACAGCCGCTCGACTTCTCGATCCGGGGGTTGGGCCTGCGGGCGGCGTTCGACGCCCTGCCGGCGGACGACCGGGGGGCGGCCGAGTTCGCCCGGTTCCACCTGGACGGCAGCCCCTACGGCCGGGAGTTGGTCCTGCCCGGGTCACACGCGGGGGTGACGGCGAACGCCCGCCACCTGTACCTCGCCCACGGGGGGCACCTGCTCGCCCAGGATGCCGGCGGGCCCCCCGGCTGGCGGTGGGCCGGGCGGACCCCGGACGGCTCTTGGCAGATCGTCGCCACCGACCGGTACCTGTTCGCCATGAACGCCCACGAGGTGCTGGTCCGGCCGGCCGACCCGGCGGCCCGCGACTGGCGGCCGTTCGGACCGCCGCCGCCGACCGCCCTCGACCACGGCTGGCAGTTGGCGGCGGCCGGCGACCGGCTGTTCGTGCGGGACCGACACCAGCAACTGTGGGCCCGGCCGGCGGCCGACGGGCCGGGGGAGTGGGAGGTGGATGGCCGGATGTCGTTCCGGTTGACCGTCCTGTTCGGCGGCGGTTCCCGGTTGTTCTGCTGGACCGACGACGAAACGGTGGTGTCCGGTCGGACGGTGCTGAGCCGCCCGGCGACCGCGGACGGCCCGTGGGAACCGCACGGCCGCACCTCGAACACCGTTCAGCACATTGCCTGGGCCGGCCGCCTGGTCCGCTGGGATGCGAGTAACCCCGGCAGCGCGGTCGAGGCCCGGCCGCTGCCCCCCGGGCCGGCCGACTGGACCCCGATCGGCCGGGTCGACTCGAAGGCCGACTTCCTGAGCTGGCGGTGGGGCCGGTCGGACGGGTGGTGACGGCCTGCGCCCGGCACCGGCACACGGCGATCAGACGACGAACAACCCGAACCACCCCGGCCCGGACGCTCCGGGCTCCGGGGCCTCACGCCCTCTGCTTCCCCGAAAGGACGCCCACAATGCCTGCCCTGATCGCCCGCCGCCTGCTCGCGCTCGCCGTCCTGGCCGCCTGCCTGTCCACCGGCCCGACCGCACGGGCCGGGTTCGTTACCCTCGCCTACCCGGGGGCCAACGGCACGATCGCCTACGGTGTGGATGGAAGCACGGTCGTCGGGGCCTACTTCGACCCCACGACCGGGCTCCGTCGCGGGTTCGTGTACGATGGGACCGACTACCACCCTCTCGACGTCCCGGGGTCGCCCCTGACCGTCCCGATCGGCGTAGACGGCGCACGCATCTCCGGCTCCTACGGCGACTTCTCCGTCGGACGATATCGTGGCTTCCTGTACGACGGTTCCACCTTTCACGTCTTCGACGTACCCGGCGCTTCCGCCACCTACGCATACCACCTGGATGGCGGAACTATCGTAGGCGACTATTTCGACCCGGCGGCCGGTAGGCTCCGCGGATTCGTTTACAATGGAGCAACGTTCACATCGCTCGATGTCCCGGGGTCGGCTAACACGTCTGCCTATGGGGTCGATGGGGGCAACGTGGTGGGGGGTTTCGCCGACGGGGGTACCGGCCGGTACCGCGGGTTCATTTACGACGGGTCCACCTTCAGCCCGCTCGACTACCCCGGGTCGTCCGCGACCGTCGCCAACGACGTGAGCGGCCGGCTCGTGGTCGGTGCCTTCACCGACCCGGTGTCCGGCCAGCGACGTGGGTACGTGTACAACGGGACGGCGTTTACCCCGCTCGACGTTCCCGGCGCGATCTCGACCATCGCCTGGGGCGTGGACGGGCGCACTATCGTCGGCGAGTACCGCGGGCCGGACGGCCGGTTCGGGGGGTTCGTCTACACGCTGGCGGCCGTCCCGGAGCCGGCGAGCCTGTCGTTGCTGGCGGCCGGCGGCTTGGGGCTGCTCGGGTACGTCCGCCGGCGGACCGCCGGGCGCAAAGCGTAGTGATGCACTCCACCCCGCGGGGTCGGTCGCCGGGGTGCGTGATCGCCGACCCGCCCCACCGGCGGGCGCGGCCGGGGTTTGGCTGCGCCCGCTCACCGCAGCCGTCGGCGAGGATGTTCCCCATGAGCAGGTGGTACGGAGGGCTGGCGGGGCTGGTACTCCTAGGCGGGGTCGGGTCGGCCGTGGACCCGCCCGCAACGGCCGAAGTCCCGACGGTGATCAAGGGGGGTGCCACGATCAGGCTGGGGGTGGTCGCCCAGACGACCGCGAACGGGGCCCGAATCCTCTCCGTGACGAGGGGTTCGCCGGCCGCGAAGGCCGGGCTGGAGCCCGGCGACCAGGTCCTGAGCGTGGACGGCTTCACGGTCGGGGTCATCAAGGGGGTCCCGTTCCACCTGTGGAGCGAGGTCCGCCGGGTCCGGGGCGTGGGAGTGTTCAAGGTGCGGGACAAGCGGACCGGCGAGGTCGTCACCATGAGGATCAACCTCGGGGCCGGCAGTGGCCCCGGGGACGACGAGGACGGAGGCGACGAGGACGGGGACGGTGGGTACAGGCGGAAGCCGTAGCCGCGCGGCCGATACTCCCGAGGCCCGCCGGCGGACGCCGGCGGGCCTCGCCGTTTTCCCGGATGGGTCGCCCCGGCCGGCCGTGGTACAATCCCGGGCGGAGGGCACCGCCATGAACACCGTCGAGATCGAGCCCCTGATCCGCAAGACCCCGGACGTGATCGGCGGGGAGGCGTGCATCCGCCGGTCCCGGGTCGCCGTCTTCATGCTGGTCGAGTCGAAGCGGCTCGGCCGGACCGACGCCGAACTGCTCGACCACTTCCCGTACCTGACCCGGCAGGACCTGGACGCCGCCTGGGCGTACTACGCCGCCCACCCGGACGAGATCGAGGACGCCATCCGCCGGCACACCGAGTCGGGGTGACCGCCGGTGGCCGCCCTGTACGCCGACGAGAACGTGTCCCGCCACCTGACGGCCGCCCTCCGGGCGCTCGGCCACGATGTCCTCACCGCCCAGGCCGACGGCCGGGCCTACCAGGGCATCCCGGACCCGCTCGTCCTGGCCCGGGCCACCCACCTCGGCCGAGCGGTCCTGACCAACAACCGGTGGGACTACCACCGGCTGCACCGCACGCAGCCCGGCCACGCCGGCATCGTCACCTACACGGACGACGACATCCCGGTACTCGCCGGCCGCATCCACGCGGCCGTCTCGCCGCTCCCGTCGCTGGTCGGCCTGCTGGTACGGGTCGTCCGCCCGAACCCGCCGCCCGGCCCGTGACCCGCCGCTCCCCGGCCGGGGTCACGACGATCCGGGCGGGCCGGCCCGGTAGCGGAAGTCGCAGTGGCTGGCCCCGCCCAGGATCGTCTGGGTGCGGGTGAAGTGGATGGCGGGGTTGAAGCCCTCGATCATCGCCCCGTCGCGGCTGCACGACAGGACCGCCCCCAGGTCGGCCAGCCCGAGCCGGGAATACATCTCTGCATACCGACACCGGGTCACATTAAAGTCCAGGGCGTCGGCGTCGTCCCGGATGACGGCCAGCTCCAGCGCCCCGCCGTCCCGCCACCGGTCGATGACACCCTTGAGGTGGGCCAGGGTGTTCCCGCCGGCGGCCGCGGCCGCCGCACACCCGCCCTGCCGGGCCAGCCCGCGGATCACCCCGGCCAGGATGTCGCGGGCGCGGTCGTCGCCGACCTCGGAGGCGAACGCCTGGACCAACGGGGCGATCACCGCCGCCTCGATCTCGCGCTGCTGCAACAGGGGGAGCGGGGTCATGCCGCCGAGGAGGTGCGAAAATAGAGCCGCCCGTGCCGGGGAGACATGGGCCAGGGCGGCCTCATACCCGGCACGGGCGGTGTTCCGAAGGCGATCCGGAACGCGATCGAGACGTATAAGAGCGACCGACCGATGTATAAGAACAACCCCGGCCGTGGGCGGTCGGCCGGGGCGGTCACGAGACCGCTGGGCGATCGTGGGCGAGCGAATCGGGCGAGGTCAGGTGACGCCCATTCTAGAGCAACAGTTGCACCAGTTGCGAACCTAACTTCTCAAATTCTCCCGAACTTATTTGCCTAGAGCAACTTAAGGCAATAATGAGAAGCCGAGAGGGGCTTGGTGCCGAACAGAGAGTGTCGGAAATCCCGGCGCGGTGGTGTCGGGCGTCGGATTTTTCGGCCAGATTCTGTTGCCAGGTGAAGACGGCCGGTTTAAAGTACTAGCAGACCGGCCGCGGTTCCCGAACTGAATGGGCGACAGTTCGGGGGCTTAGCGGCCGGTCTACTTTTTTGCGCCCCGGCCGTCCCGTCTAACTCACCTCGGCCGATTCCGGCGGAGGAACTTCCTCCCCTTTAAGCCGCATCAACAGCAGGTTGCGGCCGTACTTGCGGACATCCCAGGCCGGCAGGTCCGGGAGCGTCTCGACCGGGAACCCGTCCTCGGCCTGGATCGTCACCACCGACTCGTCCGGGGCCTTCTCCAACACCAGCCGGACCAACTCCAGGAACTCGGCCGACTTCTCGGTCAGGTCCGGGAACGGCGGGCTGAGGAAGACGTTGACCGGCCCGCCGGCCGGCGGCACCCACCGCTCGGCCCACCGGTAGGCGTCGGCCCGCAAGACCTGCACCTTGTCCGCCACCCCGAACTGATCGGCGTACTTCTGGATGTCGTTGACCAGCCGCGGGTCCTTCTCGATCAGCCGGGCCGACGCCGCCCCCCGGCTGACGGCCTCCAGCCCGAACACCCCGGTGCCGGCGAAGATGTCGTAGAAGACCCGGCCCGGGACGGCGTTGCCGAGGATGCTGAAGACGGCCTCGCGGACGGCCTGCGGGGTCGGCCGCAGCCCGGGGTGGACGACCACCGTCATCTTCCGGCCGCGGAGTTTCCCGGCCACGATCCGGATCTGCGTCTTCTCGGCCACCGAACTGTCCCTCCCGGTTTGCCCGCCCGGCACCGCCCGACCGAACGGTCAATTGTACGCGGGCCGGCCGCCCCAGCCGGCCTTTCCCGGCCCCGCCGGGTCCGGTATAAGCCGGGCAGACCCCGCCCCGGACCCGTGGAGGAGACGGACGCCATGCGAGCAGTCGGGATGACCCTGGCCGGGCTGGCCCTGGCCGCCGCGGCCGCCCTCGCCCAGCCGCCCGGCCAGCCGGC
>JAIEQN010000064.1 GCA_019747685.1 Gemmataceae bacterium | reverse complement strand
GAGTGCGGCCCGAACGTCGGGGTCGGGCGGCGGCCACGGCGGCGGGCCCCCCGGCCGGACCGGCGGCCCGCCGAGCAGGGCAGGGAGGTCGGACATGGGGTCAGGCTACGGCTTCTTGCCGGCCGGCGGCACCGTCTGGGCCTTCTGGAGCGTGTACCCCGGCACGTGCTCGAACTGGAACTTCGCCGGGTCGATGTCCGGAAGGTTGTGCCTCACCTCGGTGAACGTCCAGAGTTCCGTGTCGCCGTTCGGCTTGGTCAGGTGGACCTGGGCCGGGGTGTAAGGAAGGTGCGGCTCCTTCGTCTTCGGGCCGTACAGGGCCATCCGCAGTTGAGCGAATTCCACCTGATCCTTCGATGTCCGCGGCCGGATGTCGAGGTAAACGTAGTGGGTGTCTTCCTTGAAGAGTGAGACCTGGTAGCGGCCCGTCTTCACCCCGGCCGGCACTCCGACGAGCGGGGCGAAAACGGGGTTAGCATCCGGGCTAACGGCCCCGGCGATCAGCCGACCGAAGAACAACCGGAACAGGGTGTCCGGGGAGTCGGCCCGGTCATTGCCGGGCTCGTCCCGGAGGGGGATTTCGGTGACGGTCTTCCCCAACCCGTTGTAGACGTAAAGACGCTTGCCGTCGCAGATGTAGGCGTCGTAGTCGTTCTGGGTGTCGGTCGACTGGGGACGGATGCGGGTCGACCGCGGCCGCAGGTGCAGGAAAGCCCCGGTGAACTTCCGCTCCTTCTTGAAGACGGCATCGGTCCGGGTCAGCTCGAAGACGGCCTTGACGTTGCTGATGTCCTTAGCCGCCTTCTCCCAGGCGGCGAGGTGAACGGCCAGCCTCGGGTCGGGCAGGGCCAGGAACACCGCCGCCAACGCCACACCGGACATGCCACGCCCTCCGGACGGGACGAGGGGACCGAGCCGGGCGGCGTTATAACGACGCGGCCGGCGTGGTCCAGCCGAGGTGGCCCGTTGTAGGGCGGGTCGAGCGGTCCGCCAGGACCGCCGGTGGGGCCGCGGCAGGCCTCGCGGTCCTGGCGGACCGCTCGCCCCGCCCTACGAGGTCATTCGGCGCGTTTCGGGGCGAGAGGGACGCCGGCGGCCGTGAGAACCTGGTCAAAGACCGGCTCCGGACTGTCGGAGACGCGCACGCTGTCGGACAGCTTACAGTCCCGGTAGATGTACACCTGGGCGCACTCGAAACATACGACCAGATCGACGGACGCACCCCCACGGGCGGCCCGGATGCCATGCCGGGGGGTAAAGCAGGCCCTCACCCAGCCCGTGTTTTCCGCAACGCCACGTTCGAGTGCCGCGAGCAGCCGCCGTCGAACGTCCGGCTGCTCGACGGTGGCGGTTCCGAGCACGCGCCAGCTCCAGAAGTGACCGGGTTCGCGGGTCGGGCCGGCGTCGGGGTCGAGGGACAGCAGTTCGGTGCGGTCGGCGGCCGCCAGCAACTCGCCGACGCCGTCGGGCAGGCGGTTCGCGTCGTCCGGGCTCATCCGGCGGCTCCGGCCTACCGCGGCTTCGGCTTGGGCTTGGGGTCGGCCGGCTTCTTGGCCAGGACCTCGTGCCCGGTCGGGCAGTCGGCCTTGAGCGGGCACAGCGGGCAGTGCGGGACGCCCTCGACGCACAGCTCCCGGGCGTGCTCGCTGAACAGCTCGGTGAACTCGGCGTCCCGGGCCTTCGGGATCAGGTGCTCGACGCTCCCCCGCACCGCCTCGGGGACCTGCGGGTCGTCGGCGACGGCCGGCTCCACCACCCCCAGCCGCCGCAGCACCCGGACGGTCGGCCCGTCGAGCGGCACCGCGTGCCCGTGCAGCGTCCGCTGGACCACCCAGGCCACCGCGTAGTCGTCCACCCCGTCCTTGTAGAACCGCAGCTTCCGGGCGGTGTCCTTCAGCCCCTTCTTGACCACGTCCCCCAGGTCGAACGAGTACCGCTCCTCGAACACCGCCTGCAGCAGGGCGATGATCCGCTTGGCCCGGCCGCCGGGATGGGGCAAGGGCCGCAGCACCTCGGCCACCTCCGGGACGGTGCTGACCCGGACCTCGTTCCAGTCGACGAACGCGGCCTTCAGGGCGGCGTAGGCCCGGTCGGCGTCGGCGGCGGTGGTGCCCTCCCGGCAGGCGGCGTAGATCAGCTCCTCCAGCACCGTCCGGCCGGTGTCGGCCGGCACGGCCGGGAGCGGGAACCGCTTCCGCAGCCGGTCGAGGCTGGCCGTCAGGAGCTGCTGCTTGTTGGTGATCGCCGGCATGCGGGGGTACTCCGTTCCCGGTGGTCGGCAGGGCCGAGGGGGCGTCAGCCCGGGGGGTCCGCCGGTCCGTCGGCGGGCCCGGGCTGGTGGTCGGCAGGTTTCGGCGGGCCGGAGGCGTCGTCGCCCTCGGAATCCTCGTCGTCTTCGTCGTGGCCGTCGGCCTCGTCGGCTCCCGCGACCGCGGCGGCTTCGCCCGCGGCGTCCGGGTCGGGCCGGATGGTGGCCATCTCGTCCCGGATCAGTTGGGCGATGGCGATGCTCTTCTTGACGCCCTCGTCCAGCACGAAGGTGACGTGCGGGACGTACCGGGTGGTCAGCCGGTCGGCCACCTTGGTCTGGATGTACCCGGCCGCGCTGCGGAGGCCGTGCATGGTCGCCTTCTGCTGCTTCTCGGTCCCCATGACCGAGACGTAGACCTTGGCGTGCTGGAGGTCGGCGGTGACCTCGGCCCGGGTGACGGTCACGCCCTTGACCCGGGGGTCCTTGATCTCGAACAGGATGGCGTTGGCGGCCGCCTCGCGGACCACCTCCGACACCCGGGCCAGCCGGTGCGACTTCATTGGTGTGCTACTTCCCGGCGAGCGGGGGGCGGGGGCCCCCAGTTTGGGGGTGCGCGGAACAGGGGGGGGTAGCCCCCCCCCCCGCTCGCCCGATCCGTCCCACCCCGCCGCGAACTCGTCCAGCCACCGCCGCTGGGCCGGGGTCTCGGGGATCGGCCGGCCGCGGGCCGCCCCGACCCGGGCGATGGCCTCGTCGGCGGTCAGGCCGGCGGCAACCAGCGTGCCGACCGCCACCATCCCGGCCCGGCCGATCCCCTGCCGGCAGTGGACGACCACCCCGCGGCCGGCGACCAACTCCCCGGCCACGTCCTCGACCACCGCCCGGAACGCCTCGCGGTCGGGCGGCGTTCCCCGATCCTCGACCGGCAGGGCCACGAACCGCATCCCCGCCGCCCCGGCCGCGTCCCGCTCCCCGCCGAGGTCGAACTCGGCCGCCTCACCTGGCGTGAGCAACGACACCACCGTTCCGACCCCGGCCGCCCGCCACCCCGCCATCTCGTCGGCCAGCCAGTCCCCACCGCGGGGTCGCGGGGCGACCGCCAGCCGGCCGGGGTACGGGGACGGGACGCGGAACAACGTCGTGTGCATCCGCCCTCCCGTTCGCCTACAGCGGCCCGTCGATCGGGTCTTTCGGGATGACCTCCCGCGGCAGCCGGTCTACGTCCACCCCGCGGTCCCTGAGCACCTTGACCCGGTGGTGACCGTCGATCATCGTCCCGTCGGGCCGCGCCTTCAACGCCCCGAGCCGTCCGGGTTCGAGGGAGTCGATCAACTCGTCGGTGGTCAGCCTCCCGTACTTCGCCAACTTCGACGGGATCAAGGTGTCGTCGGCGTGGAGCGGGGTCAACGGCGGCATCCGCTCACCCGCCTAAACCACCTCGTGGCCGACCGCCTGCTCGCCGCCGAGGTACTCGGCGACCGGGTGCCGGCGGAGGGCCTCCTGAATCCTGGTCAGCACGTCCCGGACCGCCGCGACCTCCGACCCGACGGCCGCGAACCCCAGCGTCGCCACCTTCACGTCGTCGTGGGTGCCGACCTCGGAAGCGGCGACGCCGAACCCGGCCCGGACCCGGTCCAGGACCGACCGGACCACCTGCCGCTTGTCCTTGAGCGTCCGGCTCTCGCGGACCAGCAGCCGGGCTTCGAGGGAGCCTAAAACCATAGCCGGCGGTGGGCAGCCGGCAGTGGGCAGTACGGCCGGTGGGTTCGACCGCCCACCGCCACCTGCCCACTGCCTACTGTTAGAGGGTCCGCATCCGCTGCTCGATCTTGAACGCCTCGATCACGTCCCCGACCTTGACGTCGTCGAACCCGGACAGCTTCATCCCGCACTCGAAGCCCTCGCGGACCTCCTTGGCGTCGTCCTTGAACCGCTTGAGGTTGTCCAGCCCGACGACCTTGTCCGACGACGGGTAGACGACCACCCCCTCGCGGATCACCCGGACCCGGGCCGACCGCTCGATCACCCCGCTGGTGACGTAGCAGCCGGCGATCGTCCCGACCTTGCTGATCTTGAACGTCTCCCGGATCACCGCCCGGCCCAGGTGGACGACCTCCTCGACCGGCTTGAGCTTGCCCTCCAGGGCCGACTTCACGTCGTCGGTCAGCTTGTAGATGATGTCGTACTCGCGGAGGGTGACGCCCCGCCCCTCGGCCAGCCGCAGGGCGGCGTCGTCGGCCGTCACGTTGAACCCGATGACCAGGGTGTCGCCCGGGCTGGTCAGGGCGAGCTGGACGTCGGACTCGGTGATCGCCCCGATGGCCGCGTGCAGCACCCGGGTCCGGACCTCCTCGTGGACGAGCTTCTCCAGCTCCTTGCGGATGGCCTCGACCGACCCCCGGGCCTCGGCCTTGAGGATGATCTTCAGCTCGGTGATCTTGGCCCGGCTCTTGGCCGCGGTCACGTCCCCCAGGTCCTTCGGGGCGGTGAACCGGTTGAGGGCCGCCTCCCGGTCCTTCTGTCGCCGCCGCTCGGCGATCTCCTGGGCCTCGGCCAGGTCCTCGACGACGTAGAACGGGTCGTCGGCGTTGGGCACCTGGTCGAGCCCGGTGATCCGGACCGGGGTGCTCGGGCCGGCGTCCCGGACCGGCAGCCCGAGGTCGCTGTACATGGCCCGGACCCGGCCGAAGGCCGACCCGCACAGGACGATGTCGCCCCGCTTGAGGGTCCCCTGCTGGATGAGGACGGTGGCCATGACGCCCTCCCCGGCGGACATGTACGCCTCCAGGCAGGTGCCGGCCGCGTCCCGGTCCGGGTCGGCGGTCAGCTCGGCCACCTCGGCGACCAGGACGATGGTGTCCAGGAGCTCGGCGATCCCCTGGCCGGTGGCGGCGCTGGTCTCGACGAACTGGACCTCCCCGCCCATGTCGTCCGGGATCAGCCCGAGCCCGTAGAGCTGCTGGCGGGTCCGGCCGACGTTGGCGTTGGGCATGTCCACCTTGTTGATGGCCACCACGATGTCCACGTCGGCCGCCTTGGCGTGGCTGATCGCCTCCTCGGTCTGGGGCATGACCCCGTCGGTGGCGGCGACCACGATGACCACGATGTCGGTGACGTTCGCCCCCCGGGCCCGCATCTTGGTGAACGCCTCGTGGCCGGGGGTGTCGAGGAAGGTGATGTACCGGTCCTCGTGGACCTCCTCCCCGTCCTTCTCGACGATCACGTCCCGCTTGACCGACCAGGCCCGGATGACCTGGGTGATGCCCCCGGCCTCGGTCGACACCACGTCCGACTGGAGGCCGTAGTTCTGGCGGATCTTGTCCAGCAGCGAGGTCTTGCCGTGGTCGACGTGGCCCATGATGGTGACCACCGGGGGCCGCGGCCGGAGCTTGGCCGGGTCGACCTCCTCGACCAGCTTGCGGTACTTCTCGAGCAGCACGTCCTCGGCCGTCTGCTGCTGCTTGAGGATCAGCTCGAT
>JAIEQN010000328.1 GCA_019747685.1 Gemmataceae bacterium | reverse complement strand
GGGTGGCAGGAGCGGCAGGCGGCGGCCCACGCCCGGGAGCTGGCCGCCCGGGAGCTGGCCGCCCGCCGGGACGCCCTCGCCGCCCGGGTGCGGGAGGACTACGGAATCTCAGTTTCGAGTTTCGAGTTTGAAGTTTCGAGTTCGGACACATCCCCCGACGGGGTCGGGCGTGCCGCGGAGGTCGGCCCCGATCTTGAGACTTCAAACTCGAAACTCGAAACTGAGGAAGAGATCGACGACCTGAAGAAGAAGCTCGCCCGGCTCGGGAACGTGAACCTCGAAGCCCTGGACGAGTTGGCCCGGGTGGAGGCCGAGCACGCCGGGCTGAAGGCCCAGCACGACGACCTGGCGGCCGCCCGGAAGTCGTTGCAAGAAGTCATCGACGCGATCAACGCCGAGAGCCGCAAGCTGTTCACCGAGACGCTAGAAGCCATCCGCGGCTACTTCCAAGAGCTGTTCCGCAAGCTGTTCGGCGGCGGCCAGGCGGACATCGTCCTGGAGGACGGGGCCGACATCCTCGAGGGCGGGGTGGACATCACCGCCCGCCCGCCGGGGAAGGAATTGCGGTCGCTCTCGCTGCTCTCGGGCGGGGAGAAGACGCTGACCGCGGTGGCCCTGCTGTTGGCCATCTTCCGGGCCAAGCCGAGTCCGTTCTGCATCCTGGACGAGGTGGACGCGGCCCTGGACGAGGCGAACACGGCCCGGCTGGCCGGCGTCCTCCGCGAGTTCCTCGACCGCAGCCAGTTCATCGTGGTCACCCACCGGAAGCGGACGATGGCCGCGGCCGACCGGCTGTGGGGGGTGACGATGGCCGACGGCGGGGTCAGCCGGGTGCTGCCGATGCGGTTCGAGGACTGGCCCGAAGAGGCGCGGGCGGCTTGACGGGGGCTACTTGACCTCCAGCGTGAACTCCGGGTTGCCGTTCGGGTCGTCCCCCCGGGTTAGCTTGAACGACTTGCCGAACACCGCCGACTTGGCCCACCCGCCGGACTTGCGGGCCGCCTTGTACCCCTTCGGGCCGTGCTGGAGGATGTCGAACTCGACATCCTCCCCCCGGGCGTCGACCAGCCAGTACTCGGGGATGCCGGCCTCCCAGTACGCCTCCCGCAGGACCTGGTTGTCCTTCTTCTCCGAGCTGTCGCTCACGACCTCCAGGACCATGTCCGGGGTGCCCTCCAGTTCGACGAACCCGACCTCCGCGCCGGGAATTTTCCGCACCCGCCCGTCGGCCACCGCGGCGTGCGAGACGTACACCGCGTCCGGGTTCCCGGAAAGCCCGGCGGCCGGGTTGGTCAGGAGCAGCCCGTCTTGGTAGACGCGGCCGGCCCGGGCGGCGTGGACCAGGGCCCAGAGGACGGCGAAGATCGCACCCTTGACATCGACGTGGGTGAACAACTGCTCCTTGCTCATGTCGACCCACACCTCCCCGTCGAGAAACCACGTCCGGGCCTTCTCTGGGGCCTCGTCCGAGTCGAGCCACCTGCGGAAGGCGTCGATCGAGGTCACCCACCCCGGGACCGTCACCTTCCCGCCGTCGGCCACGAACGTCGGCATCGCCGCATCCCTCCCGCCCGTCGGTCAGCCGCCGGATTGTACCCCGCCGGCCGGCGGGTCGTCACCGTCAGTTCCGCCGGCCGGGTCGGGCAGCTTCACCCCCCGCCGGGCCACCGCCTGCCGCAGCAGGTACTCGATCTGCCCGTTCAGGCTCCGCAGGTCGTCCTCGGCCCACTTCCGGACCGCGGCCAGGACGGCCGGGTCGATCCGGAGCAGGAAGGCCTTCGCGTCCCGTGCCATCGCTCGCCCCCGCCGGCCGGTCACTTCGCCCCGAGGGCGGCCCGCAAGAAGTCGGCCACCGGCCCCACCAACTCCGGGTGGGGCGGGGACGACGGGTCGTTGTACGCCCGGAGTTGGGCCGCCCGGTCGGTCGTCGGCACCGCCTTCAGGACGTGGTTCATCCCGGCCACCGACACGTGCCGGACCCCCGGCCGGGCGGCCGCCAGCCGGTCGCCGTCGGCCGTCGGGACCTGGATGTCGGTCGTCCCGGTGACGGCCAGCAGCGGCCCGGGGTAGGCCGCCGCCAGGGCCGCCGGGTCGTGCCGCAGGGCCGAGATCAGGTACGGCTGGACCGACGGCCGGAACAACGACGCCAGCAGGACCGGCGGGTCCTTCACCGTCGCCCCGGTCTCCAGTTCGGACAGGATCATCCGGCTGGCGTCGTGCAGGTCCGGCGGGAGCTGCGCCCGCGGGGCCTTCTCCAACTGCTCGCGGAGGACGTCCCCCAGCCGCCGGCCCGGGCCGCACAAGGAGACGACCGCGTCCGGCTTGGCCTCGCCGGCGGCCAGCAGGGCGATCAGCGCCCCCTCGCTGTGGCCGACCAGCCCGACCTTGGTGAACCGCCCGTCCGCCCGCAGCCACCGGACCCACCCGGCCAGGTCGGCCGCGTAGGTGTCCAGCCGGATGTCCTCCTCCCGGGCCAGGGCCTTCCGGCTCGCCCCGACCCCCCGCTTGTCCACCCGCAGGACGGCCACCCCGGGTGCGGCCAACGCCCGGCCGACCTGCTTGAGCGAGTTGTTCCGCATCCCGACTTGGTTCCCGTCCCGGTCGGTCGGGCCGGACCCGGGGTGCAGGACAACCGCCGGCCACGGCCCCGGCCCCGGCGGCAGGTCGAGCGTCCCGTGCAGGGTGCCGGTCGGGGTGGCGAGGACGACCGGCTCGCCGACGAGTCGGGGCGGCGGGGCCGGGTCGGGCGGCCCGGCAGCGAGGGCGAGCAGGAGGGGAAGCATGGGACACCGAGGAAAGGGGGCGGCCCGGGGCGGACGCCCGGGCCGCCGGACGCGGGTTCAGTTGTACAGGGTGCCGGTGTTCAGGATCGGCTGCGGGACGTTGTGCCCGCACAGCACGACCAGGAGGTTGCTGACCATCGCCGCCCGCCGCTCGCCGTCCAGCTCGATCACGTTCCGCTCCTGGAGCATCTCCAGGGCGTGCTCGACGATGCCGACGGCCCCGGCCACGATCTGGGCCCGGGCGGCCACGATCGCCCCGGCCTGCTGCCGCTGGAGCATCGCGGCCGCGATCTCCGGGGCGTAGGCCAGGTAGCTGATCCGGGCCTCCAGCACCTCCACCCCGGCCTGGAGCATCCGCTCCTGGATGTCGATCCGCAGCTGCCCGGCCACCTGCTCGATGTGCCCGCGGAGCGAGTGCGCGTCCGTCTCCGGGGCGTCGTACCGGTACCGGCTGGCCAGGTTCCGCAACGCCGCGTCCGCCTGGAGGTGGACGAACTCCTCGTACTTGTCCACGTTGAACACCGCCCGGGCCGGGTCGGTGACCCGCCAGACGACCACCGCCGCGATCTCGATCGGGGTGCCGTCGGCGTCGTTCACCTTGACCGGCTGCCGCTTCTGGGTGGCGGCCGCCAGGACGTGCCCGGCCGCGTCCTTCTTCTCCTCGGTCTGGGTCATCCCGGTCTCGAACGTCCGCACCCGCAGCGACACCCGGGTCCGCCAGTAGAACGGGTTGCCGTAGAAGAACCCGGTCTCCCGGACGGTGCCGACGTAGGTGCCGAACAGCTGCACCACCCGGGCCTGGTTCGGGCCGTTGACGATGAACCCGCCCAGGCTGACGAACCACGCCAGCGCCAGCGGGATGATGGCCCAGAGCAGGAACGGCTCCTGCCACCGGGCGGCGGCCACGATCAGCCCGATCACGACGACCAGCAGGGCCGCCACCCAGGCCAGCCCCATCCACCCCGAGCCCAGGCGTAACTCGCGGTCTTCCACCGAAGTGCCCTCCGATATCGCCACGATATCACATTGCAATCGTAGCGTCTACCCAGGTGTTCGACAACACCCGGGCGGGATTTCGGGGAAAAGCCGCCGGCCGCGGCCGGCGGGTCGGGGTCTAGAATTCGGTCATGCACCGCACCATCCGCCTGCTCCCGTTCGCGGCCGCCGACGGGCCGACGAACATGGCCGACGACGAGGTGATGCTCGATTCGGCGGCCGACGCCGGGGTCGCTTCGCTCCGCTTCTACACCTGGACCGGGCCGACGCTCTCGCTCGGCTACTTCCAGCCGGCGGCGGCCCGGGCCGGGGTGCCCGGGCTGGCGGACCTCCCGTGGGTCCGGCGGGCAACCGGCGGGGCGGCGATCGTCCACCACCACGAGTTGACCTACGCCCTGGCGTTACCGGCCGGGAAGGAGTGGCAGGGGGCCGAGCCGTGGGCCTGCCGGTTCCACCACCTCGTCCGGGACGTGCTGGCGGGTGCCGGCGTCAAGGCGCGAGCGGTGGTCTGTGGAGAGGAACAGAAGTTGGGCGAGGTGTTGTGCTTCCTGCACCAGACGGCCGGTGACCTCCTGATCGACGGGTCGAAGGTGGCCGGCAGCGCCCAGCGGAAGCGGCGGGGGGCGCTGCTCCAGCACGGCAGCATCCTGCTCGGGCGGAGCGAGTTCGCCCCGTCAGTCCCCGGCATCGATGACCTGGCCGGGCGGGGGGTGTCCACGCCCGGCGAGCTAGCCGGCCGGCTCGCGGCGGCGCTGGCGGCCGACCTCGAGTGTGAGGTGATACCGGCCGACTGGACGCCGGCGGAGCTGGCCCGCGTCCCGGCCGTCCGGGCCGGGGTGTACGCCAACCGGGCGTGGAACGAGAAGCGCTAGCCGCCGGCGGCCCGGCGTTGCAGTTCCCGGAGGAGGGCGGGGTGCTCGGGGCGGCCGTGGCCGAGCTGGGCGGTCCGGAGCAGGGCCGCCCCGCCCCCGGCGTTGAGAGCCGCCACGTCGAGCCACAGCCCGGGGAACACCTCGCTCCGGATGACCCCGTCCAGGCCCGGGTCGAGCGGGACGTAAACCCCCTCCCGCAGCACGAACCAGTCCACCGCCCGGTCCTCGACCCGCCAGACGATGTACTCCGGCACCCCGAGCCGGCGGTACACGTCCCGCTTCGCCCCGAGTCGTGGTCCGCGGTCGTGCGGGATACCTCGGCCACCAGCTCCGGCGCCCCCTCCAGGATGTCCCCCGCCCCGACGGGGGATCGCCCCCGTGCGATTCCAGGATTCGCAGCAGGCCGTCCGGCTGGGGCATGTTCCGGGGGGCGAACCGCACGCTGGTATTGTCCGCCCCTTCGACCACCGGGGTCAGGATGCGGTACAGGCCGAGCCAGGTGATCAGGTCGAAGTGTGGGACGCCGTGGCTGGCCGAGACCGGGGGCATGTGGACGACTCCGTCGATGAGTTCGGCCCGGTTCACCTCCGGCATCGCGTCCCACCGCCGCTCGAACTCGGCCACGTCCATGCGGTCGCCGTCCCGCAGGGGCGGGACTTCGACGGCGGGCAGGGTCGCGTCGGTCGCCATGTCCTTCCTCCCGGTCGTCTGCCGTTACCGCCGGCGGCGGGGGCGGTCGTCCTCGTCGTCGTAGTCGTCGTCCTCGTCCCGCCGCGACCGGCCCCGCGGCCGGTCGTCCTCCTCGTCCACCTCCTCGTACCGGGCACCCCGCCCGCGCGGCCGGTCGTCCTCCTCCTCGTCGTCGTACTCGTCCTCGTCGCCATAGTCGTCGTCCGCCCCGCCCCCGGCCCCGGCCCGGTCGGCGTACTTGGCCGTGGCCACGCTCATCCCGGTCAAGAGCCGGGCGTACTTGACCAGGGCGATCAGCCCGACCACCAGGGCGGCCAGCATGAAGATCAGCCCGACGCACGCCCCGCCGGCCGCGGCCGCCGCCCCGGGCGGCGGGGCCCCGCCGGCC
>JAIEQN010000764.1 GCA_019747685.1 Gemmataceae bacterium | reverse complement strand
CGGAGGGCCGCCAGCCCCAGCCCGCCGAGGCCGAGCAGGGCCGACGCCGGCTCCGGGACCGCCGCCGGGGCGACGGTGATGAAGTACGTCACGTCCACCTCGAACCCGAACGGCGGGATCGTCCCGCCGAAGTGGAGGGTGTGGGTCGTCCCCGGGGCGAACGGCATGACCGCCAGGTAGTACCCATCCTGGACGACCGGGAACACCGTGGCCGGGTACACCCCGGTCCCCAGGGTCGGGTCGAACCCGAAGAAGGTGATCCAGTTGTCCGGGTCCGTCACCGTGTAGCCGAACGGGGCGTCCGGGTCGGTGGTCTGGCGGTGGTCGGTCAGGTCCGGCACGTCGACCCCGTCGACCGACGCGAGCAGGGTGACCGCCCCGGGGTTGAGGAACGAGTCGAGGAACCCGAGCATCTCGGCCGGGGTGAAGGTGGTCGGCGGGTCGCCGGGCGGGGTGGTGTTGTCCCAGTACCCGTTGAGCAGCGGGAAGAACAGGACGGCCCCGGCCGGGACGGTGACGGTCCGGGTGGCCGAGCCTCCGGTCGTCCCGGCCAGGAAGAAGGCCGGCCCCTGGTCGCCCCGGAACGCCTGGGCCCCGGTGCCGTCGAGCAGCGGGCTAGTGGACGGCCCGAACCGGACGGCCCGCTGCTGCCACCGCTCGGCCCGGGTGAGTTGGGACTCGCCGGCGATCGGGGTGTCGGGCGGCAGCACCCCGGCCCGGGCCGGGGCGGCGGTCACGACGGCCGCCAGGGCGACGGCGAGGGAGACGGCGGGACGGGTCATGGGGCGGAACCTCGGGGTAATGGCCGCGAGCCGGCCCGGCCCCACGGCGGGGGTGGTCGTTCGGGCGGTCTGCGGCTCAGGGTCCTAATTGCCGGCCGGGCCGGCGGCGGGACGCCCGCCGGCGTTCGCGTTTTCCCGACGCGCCCGTCCTGGCGACGCCCGACGCCCGCGGATAAACTGGCCCCGTGCCGTCGGACCGATCCGTCTGATCCCGCCCCGTCCACCCCGGCCGGAGTCCCCCGTGTCCCCACCCGACGCCCACCCCCCGGGCGAGCCGCACCTGCCGTTCGTCGTCGCCGGGGTCGGGGCCTCGGCCGGCGGGCTGGAGGCGTACAGCGAGCTGCTCGAGGCCCTCCCCGAGAAGCCCGGGCTGGCCCTGCTGTTGGTCAGCCACCTCGTCCCCGACCAGAAGAGCATGCTGTCCGAAATCCTCGGCCGGGTCAGCAAGCTGCCGGTGGCCGAGGTGGCCGAGGGGATGCGGGTCGAGGTCGATCGGGTGTACGTCATCCCCCCGGCCACCAACATGGCCATGGTCGACGGCCACCTGACCCTCACCCCCCGCCCGCCCCGGCCGGCCCAGCACATGCCGATCGACCACCTGTTCCGGTCGCTGGCCGACATCCAGCGGGACCGGGCGGCGGCCGTCGTCCTGTCCGGGAACGGGAGCGACGGGGCCATCGCCCTCCAGGCCGTCAAGGCCGCCGGGGGGGTGACGTTCGCCCAGGACGAGACGACGGCCAAGTACCCGAGCATGCCCCGGGCGGCCGCCCTGGACGGGAACGTCGACCACGTCCTCCGCCCCCGGGAGATCGCCCGCGAGCTGGCCCGGATCGCCGGCCACCCGTACACCCGGTCGGCCGACGCCCCGCCGGCCGGCGACCCGATGCCCGAGGTCATCGGGCTGGTCCGCACCCGGACCGGGGTCGACTTCGCCAACTACAAGCAGACCACCATCCGCCGGCGGGTGTTCCGGCGGATGGCCCTGCGGAACCTCCACGACCCGCGGGACTACCTGGCCGTCCTCCGGTCGGACGCGGCCGAGGTCCAGGCCCTGTACCAGGACCTGCTCATCCGGGTGACCCAGTTCTTCCGCGACCCGGAGGCGTTCGCCGCCCTCCGGGACAAGGTCTTCCCGGCCCTGATGCAGAACCGCCCGGCCGGGGCCCCGCTCCGGGTCTGGGCGGCCGGGTGTTCGACCGGGGAGGAGGTCTACTCGCTGGCCATCAGCCTGCTCGAGTTCCTCGACGGCCGGCCGGAGGGGGTGCCGGTCAAGGTCCTGGCCACCGACCTGAACGAGACCGCCCTGGAGAAGGCCCGGGCCGGCGTCTACCTGGACAACATCGAGATCGACGTCTCCCCGGACCGGCTGCGGCGGTTCTTCGTCCGCCAGGACGGGCACTACCAGATCAGCAAGGCGGTCCGCGAGCTGTGCGTGTTCAGCCGGCACAACATGGCCACCGACCCGCCGTTCAGCCGGATCGACCTGGTCAGCTGCCGGAACGTCCTGATCTACCTGGACGCGGCCCTGCAGAAGCGGGTGATGCCGCTGTTGCACTACGCCCTGAACCCGGGCGGGTTCCTGTTCCTCGGGTCGAGCGAGAACGTCGGCCCGACCGGCGACCTGTTCGAGGTGGTCGACGCCCGGCACCGCATCTTCTCCCGCAACCCGGCCCGGGCCGGGGGGCCGGTCGACTTCACCGCCGCCGTCGGGGGGGGCGGGGTGGCCCGGCCGCTGCTGCTGGAGCCGAGCCAGCCGCACTGGAGCGCCCTGGACGTGCAGAAGGAGGCCGACCGGGTGCTGCTGGCCCGGTTCGCCCCGGTCGGGGTGGTGGCGGACGAGGGGATGACCGTCCTCCAGTTCCGCGGGCGGACCGCCCCGTACCTGGAGCCGGCCCCGGGGATGGCCACCCTGGACCTGTTCCGGATGCTCCGGGAGGGGCTTTTGGCCGAGGTCCGGGCGGCCACCGCCCAGGCGAAGGCGGAGAACACGCCCGTCGCCCGGGAGGGGCTGCGGGTGGCCGAGGGCGGGGACATCCGGACGGTCCGGGTCGAGGTCGTCCCGTTCAAGGTCCCGCCGAGCGGGGTGCGGTTCTTCCTGGTCCTGTTCCACGACTCGCCGGCCGGCGACCGGCCGGCCGCCCCGGCCGCCCCGGCCGCCCCGGCCGCCACCACCGACCAGCAGGTGGCCCAGCTCCAGGGCGAGATCGGGGCCCTGCGGGAGTACCTGCAGTCGGTCATCGAGGAGCAGGAGAGCACCAACGAGGAGCTGAAGTCGGCGAACGAGGAAATCCTGTCGGCCAACGAGGAGCTGCAGTCGACCAACGAGGAGCTGCAGACGGCCAAGGAGGAGGCCCAGTCGGCCAACGAGGAGCTGGCCACCGTCAACGAGGAGCTGCGGCACCGCAACACCGACCTGGCCCGGGCGAACAACGACCTGCTGAACTTCCTGAGCGGGGCGAACATCCCGATCGTGATGGTCGGCCGGGACCTCCGGGTGCGGCGGTTCACCCCGCTGGCCGAGAAGGCGTTCAACCTGATCCCGACGGACGTGGGCCGGCCGATCGGGGACATCAAGCCGAACTTCCAGGTGGTCGACCTGGCGGCCCTGATCGCCGGGGTGGTGGACACCCTGGCGCCGTATGAAGGGGAGGTGCGGGACGCCGCCGGGCGGTGGTACTCGCTCCGCATCCGCCCGTACGTGACCCTGGACAACAAGATCGACGGGGCGTCGGTGGTGCTCCTGGACATCGACGCCATCCGCAAGTCGTTCGAGCGGCCGGCGAACGGGGGCGGGGGGTAGGCGGCCCGAACGCCGCACAGGCCGGGAGGCCTGTGCGGACCATTGCCGGAACGGGATTTGCCGCCGTTGATGGGCGGCCGGCGAGAGGAGCGGCCCGAACATGGCGGGCCGGGACATCATCGTGGTGGGGGCGTCGGCCGGGGGCGTGGAGGCCCTCGCCCAGCTCGCCCGCGGGCTGCCGGCCGGGCTGCCGGCCAGCGTGTTCGTCGTCTGCCACTTCCCCCCCGGCGGGCGGAGCGTGCTGCCGGACATCCTCAGCCGGGCCGGGCCGCTCCTGGCCGCCCACCCGGCCGACGGCGACCCGCTCTACCCCGGCCACGTGTACGTCGCCCCGCCCGACCGGCACCTGGTCCTCGGCCCGGGCAACCGGATCCGCCTGACCCGGGCGGCCCGGGAGAACCACCACCGCCCGGCCGTCGACCCGCTGTTCCGGTCGGCCGCCCGGCACTACGGCCGGCGGGTGGTCGGGGTGATCCTGACCGGGTCGCTGTACGACGGGGCGGCCGGGCTGATCGCCGTCCGGGCGGCCGGCGGGGTCGGGGTCGTCCAGGACCCGCGGGACGCCCTGGTCGCGGCCATGCCCCAGAACGCCACCCAACTGGCCGGGGCCGACCACGTCGTCCGCCTGGCCGACCTGCCGGCCCTGCTCGTCCGCCTCGTCCAGGAACCCGAGTCCGTGAACCCGGGACTCCCACCCATGGAACCGCACGACCCCATCGACCGGGCCTCCGAGATCGCCGAGCGGGACATGGCCGAGCAGGCCAGCGACGCCCGCCGGGGGAAGCTGTCCACCTTCACCTGCCCGGAGTGCGGCGGGTCGCTCTGGCAGACCGACCAGCCGGGGCTGACCCAGTTCCGCTGCCACGTCGGCCACGCCTACAACGGCGAGGCCCTCCTGGCCGAGCAGACCGAGGCCCTGGAGGCGGCCCTGTGGACGGCCGTCCGGACGTTCCGGGAGAAGGGGGTGCTGGGCCGGCAGTTGGCCGCCCGCTCCCGGACCGAGGGGGACGCGGCGGCCGCCGACCGGTTCGACGAGCAGGCCCACCAGGCGGACGAGTACGGCCGGCTGATCGTCCGCCACGTCCTGACCGGCCCCCCGCCCGGGGACAGCACCGGGAAGGGGCCGCCGGTGCAGGACAGCCAGCCGTAGTGGGCAGTTTTCGTAGGGTGGGACGAGCGGACCGTCTTCGGTCCGCGACGGCCCACCGGCACCCCTACGAAGGTGGCCGGGATGACCGGGCTAAACGGGACGGCCGGGGGCGGGGCCGCGGCCCACGGGGCCGCGCCGGGCCCGCACGCCGACCAGGCCCGGTACGACGACCTGTGGGATTTCGCCCCACACGCCCAGGTTACCACCGACCGGCTGGGGGTGATCCTGGCGGCCAACCGGGCGGCCGCCGCCGTCCTCCGGGCGATGCGGGAGTTCCTCCCCGGCAAGCCGCTCGGGCTGTTCGTCGCCGAGGGGCACCGGCCCCGGTTCTACGACCGGCTCGGCCGGCTCTGGGTGACCGGGACGATCGAGGAGTTCGAGACCCAGGTCGGCCGGCGGGGCGAGGTCCGGGACATCCTGGTCAGCGTGTTCACCGGGGACTTGACCGCCGGCCACCCGCATCCGCTCTACTGGGTCCTCCGGGACGTGACCGACCTGCGGCGGGCCGAGGCCGACCGGGACGACCTCCTCCGCCGGCTGATGACCGCCCAGGAGGACGAGCGGCGGCGGGTGTCCCGGGAGCTGCACGACTCGTTCGGCCAGCTCCTGACCGGCCTCGTCCTGGCCGTCCGGGCGGCCCGGGACGCCGGCCCGCTCCCGCCCCCGGCGGCCGCCGCCCTGGACCAGGTCGGGAAGCTGGCCGGCGAGCTGGCCCGGGTGTCCCACGACCTCGCCGTCCGGCTCCGGCCGACCGCCCTGGACGACCTCGGGCTGGTCTCCGCCCTCGGCCAGTTGGTCGCCGAGTGGTCGTCCCGGACGGGGGTCGAGGCCGACTTCGACGCCGCCGGGCTGGGGGCCGGCCGGCTCCCGCCGGACGTCGAGACGGCCGTCTACCGGATCGTCCAGGAGGCCCTGACGAACGTGGCCCGGCACGCCCGGGCGGGCCGGGTGAGCGTGGTCGTCGGCCGGGCCGACGGGCGGGCGACGGTG
>JAIEQN010000832.1 GCA_019747685.1 Gemmataceae bacterium | reverse complement strand
TAGGGGCCGCCCCGCCGGCCGGCCGCCGCGGGCCGGTCCTGCTCGGCCCGTTCATCGCCGCCCAGGACCGGCTCGCCCAGGTGGCCGTGCCGAACCTCAGCCGGGCGGCCGTGTACGACCACCTGGCCGGCCTCGGCGTCACCCCGGCCGACACCGGGGACGAGGACGAAGCCCTGGCCGGGTTCCTGTTCGTTACCCCGTCGGCCGGGCTGCTGTTCGTGAACGAGTCCGACCCGGTCGGCCGGCAGCGGTTCTCGGCCGCCCACGAGCTGGGGCACTTCGTCCTCCACCGGGACGAGATGGGCGGCCGGGCGACCTTCGCCGACACCCCCGAGGCGGTCGAGCTGACCGACGACGAGTCGGACCGGCACGAGCGGGAGGCGAACCGGTTCGCGGCCGAGCTGCTGATGCCGGCCGACGCCTGCCGGGCCCGGGAAGCGGAGTTCCGGAAGGCGTACCGGGTCTGCCCGCGGACCGCCCTGGCCCACTACCTGGCGGCCGAGTTCCTGGTCAGCCGGCAGGCGATGGATTACAGGCTTGAGAAGCTGGGGCTGGGCACATGAGTACCAACCCGGTCCGCGAGTTCTTCCGCCGCCACGGTTCGACGGCCGTTGGGCCGGGCACCGACTACCCGCCCGACGGCGACGACCCGGACGACCGGTCGGAGGCCGTCGACCACGCCGCCGAGGTCGACCCGGCCGACTGGAAGCCGGTCCCCAACCCCGAGGCCCCGACCCGGCCGGGCGAAGCCCCGACCCGGTTCATCGACGGCTGCTACTCGGGCGAGCCGGTGACGTGTCTCTGGAACCCGTCCCACGGGTGGCCGGTGGCGGTCGTCCTGGCCGAGGTCGGCGGGGTGGCCATGAAGCTGGAGGGGCGTGACCTCCGCCGGGAGTTTTACGGCCTGGAACGGGTGGTCAGCTTCGTGGCCGACGCCTTCCCGTGGGACGAGGTCGAGGCGTTCGCGGCGGCCGTCGGCAACCTGCCCGACTTCCCGACCCGGTTGCTGCCGGCCCGCCGCCCGGGCGAGGACGCCAACCCGTTCGTGTACGAGGTCCACCGCCAGCAGGCCGAGGTCCGGGCCAAGCAGGAGATGAACAACTGGGAGCAGATCGCCCTGGACGCCGACCCGGACGCCCCGACCCTGCTGGACGGCCGGCTGGCGTCCGACCTGCTGACCGGCCGGCCGCGGAAGGGGCTGGTGGTCGGGGTCGTGAAGACCCACAAGGGGGACTACCTGCACGACCAGGGTTGGCGGGCGTTCCTCCGGCTCACCCCCGGCCAGCGGACCCCGTTCTTCAAGATCAACCGCCGGCAGGCCGGCGGCCAGTCCGCCCTGTACGTGGCCACATGGTACGTCAAGCTGGCCCTCGGCGGACAGCCGAACGACGGCATCGTCCGGGTGGAAGTCCCCTGGGCTCAGTTCGTCGAAGATCGGACCACCAAGGACGAGCGGACCGGGTTCGCCAGCCGCCTGTCCAGGTGGCTGGTCGACGCCCGGTGCCGGCAGGCCAGTTACGGCCGGGCGGCCATCTCCCTCGATCCCGTCGTCCGGGCCGAGGACAGCCTGAAGAGCCTGTTCACCCCGTTCGGGGTGCTGCGGAACCGGTTCCTGCGGCACGCCGGGGTCGCCGGGAGTGCCCCGCCGTGAGTGAGCCGACGCCCGTGGCCCTCGGCAAGGTCGCCGCCCCGCCGGACAAGGAGGCGACCAGCGACGAATTCTACTTCTGGGCCGCCCGCGACCGCGTGGTCGAGCGGACCCAGGTGGTGACGACGACCGCCGACCTGGGCGGCCGGGAGGTCCGGTTCGTCGGGCTGGTCGAGGAGGTGTACCGGCAGAGCCGGCAGGCCAGCATGGGCGAGGAGGTCGACCGGTTCGACGCCGACCCGGCCGAGGCCCCGCCGTTCGCCTCGGCCGGGTTCACCTACGCCCGGGCCAAGGTCCTGCGGACCGACCCGGTCTGCCACGCCCCGCCGACCGAGGAGGCCCCGGTCGACCTGGGCGACGAGGCAGCCGCCCGGCTCGGGTACGGGGTCGACGCGATGGGCCAGGCCCTCCCGGTCGGGCTGCTCCGCAACGGCGGGACCGCCTTCGCCGGGCCGGCCTCCATCGACCTGGACTACCTGCTCGGCGAGAACGGCGGCCACCTGAACGTCAACGGCGTCGCCGGGCTCGGGGCCAAGTCGAGCTTCCTCCTGCACGTCAACGCCCTGCTCCTGGCCGAGGCCGACCGGCAGCGGCGCGAGCTGGGCGTCAGCCACGGCGAGCGGTTGCAGATCGTGCCGGTGATCTTCAACGTCAAGAACTTCGACCTGTTCTTCATCGACCACTGGGGCAAGAAGTGGAACGAGAAGAAGGGCGACGCCCTGCCCGAGTGGCGGCCGCTCGGGGTACACGACCCGGCCCCGTTCCGGGACGTGCGGTTCTTCGCCCCGGCCGAGCCGTCCGGCAACCCGGTCGACACCGGGCGGGCGGAGACGACGGCGTATAGCTGGTCGCTGGCCGACGTCATCGCGCACGGGCTGTTCCGCTACCTGTTCTCGGAAGAAGACATCTACGACGCCAACTTCGGCGGCCTCGTCGGCGACCTGGAAGACCACCTGACCGACGACCGGTCCGGCGAGCCGCGGCTGAAGTCCGTCGGTGGAATCCCGGATACGTTCGCCAAACTGGTGGACTGGTTCCGGGAGAACAGAGACAAGGAGCCGAAGTTCAAGGACTCCGCCCCCGGCACCCGGGGCAAGCTGCTCCGCCGGCTCAAGTACATCGTCAACGAGGGCGACGGCGTCCTCCGCAAGAACGACCCGCAAGGTAAGCCGCTGGTGCTGGACAACGAGGGCGGCCGGGGGCCGACGGTGATCGACCTGTTCGGGTTGCGGACCGCCCCGTCGCTCCAGCGGTTCGTCGTCGCGGCCGTGTTCCACCAGCTCGTCCGCAACCGGTCCGGGTCGAGGGCGGTGAAGGGCCTCCGCTACGTCGTCACTCTGGACGAGCTGAACCGGTTCGCCCCCAAGTCCGGGTCCGACCCGATCACCAAGAAGATCGTCGAGGTGGCGGCCGAGATGCGGTCCCAGGGCGTCATCCTGCTCGGGGCCCAGCAGCAGGCGAGTCTGGTCGCCCCGCAGGTGATCGAGAACGCGGCCGTCCGGGCGGTCGGGCGGAGCGGGGCCCTGGAGATGCGGGCCGACGTGTGGCGGTTCCTCGGCGACGCCGCCCGGGACCAGGCGTCCCGGCTGTCGGCCGAGGAGAAGCTGCTCGTCCTGCCCAGCTTTCGCGCCCCGATGCTGGCGAAGATTCCCTACCCGCCGTGGGCCCTGAAGCAGGAGGACGCGGCCGGCCGGTACGACCCGGCCGCCCCCGGGGCCGTGGCCGTCGCCCGGAAACCGGACGTGACCACGAAATTCGCGTAACGCCGGGCTCGTCCGCCGCCAACACCAGGTAACGGAGACGCCGACCCCACCGACCGGAGGCCGCCGCCCATGCGGGTCATCCACACCGCCGACTGGCACCTGTGTACCAAGCTCGACCGGGTCGACCGGACGAACGACCTGAAGGCCCGGGTCGAGGCCGTGGCCGGGCTGTGCGACGACCACGCCGCCGACGTGCTCGTGATCGCCGGCGACCTGTTCTGCGACGCCGCCTCGGTCGACGACATGGCGGCCGCCCTGGACCACCTCCACGCGACCTTCGCCGGCTTCTTCGGCCGCGGCGGGACGGTCGTGGCCGTCACCGGCAACCACGACCGGGAGGCCCGGGTCGGGCTGGTCCGGCAGGGGATGCGGCTGGCCGCCCCGGCCGGCGGCCGGCACCTCCGCCCGGGCCGGATGTACCTGCTCAGCCAGCCGCTCGTGGCCGCCCTCGAGGCCCGACCGGGGGACGTCGCCCAGTTCGTCCTCCTGCCGTACCCGACGGCCACCCGGTACGGCCTGCCGAACGACAAGTTCGTCTCGACGGCCGAGCAGAACCGGACCCTCAACGAACGGGTCCGCGGCTGGCTGGCCGACGCCCAATCCGAGATCGACCCGAAGCTGCCGACGGTCATGGTCGGCCACCTCCATGTCGCCGGGGCCGGGCTGTCCCACACCCTGTACCGGATCACCGAGACCGACGACGTGGTGTTCGACCACGGGTTCCGGCCGGGGTGGGTGCAGTACGCCGCCCTCGGGCACATCCACAAGCCGCAGGCCCTCGGCGGCCAGCAGACCGTCCGGTACTCGGGCAGCCTGGACCGGCTCGACTTCGGTGAGCGGGACGACGACAAGGGCGTGGTGCTGGTTGAACTCGACCGGAACGGGGTGGTCGGCCAGCCGACCTGGCTACCGATCGCCCCGACCCCGATGCACCGGATCGACCTGACCGGCACCGCCGACGAGCTGACCGGGCTGGCCGGGATGGTCCCGGACCGGGGCCGGTGGACGGGCCTGATCCGGGTCGTCGCCACCCTCGTCCCCGGCGGCCCGACCCGGGACGAGATCGTCCGAGCGGTCCGGGCGACCTTCCCGCGGTACACCGAGGTCGCCTGGGCCCGGCCGGACCGGGGCGAGGGGGCCGAGGACGCGCCCGAGGGCGTCCGGCCGGCCGCCGACCACCGGGCCACCGTCCGCGACTACCTGGCCGCCAAGATGGCCGGCGACCCGGACCGGCAGGCCGTGCTCGACCTGGCCGAGCTGTTCCTGGCGGAGGACGGCCGATGATCCCGCTCCGCGTGTCGCTCAAGAACTTCCTGTCGTTCGGCGACGAGCCGGCCGTGTTCGAGTTCGCCGACGGCGACCCGCTGTGGGTCGTCCGCGGGCCGAACGGGGTCGGCAAGTCGGCCGTCTTCGACGCCATCACCTACGCCCTGTACGGCGAGCACCGGGGCGGCCAGCACGGGGCCGACCAACTCGTCCGCCACGGGGCCAACGCCTTCGAGGTCGAGTTCGACTTCGAGTTCTCGGGGGCCGTCTACCGCGTCCGCCGGACCCGCTCGGGCCGGAAGGGGGTGAGGGCGACCCAGCAGTTGCTCCGGCGGGAGGACGGCGGCGGGTTCGTGCCGATGCGGGCCGGGGACTCGGCCGGGGCGGACACGGCCGACGACATCAAGCGGTGGGTGACGGCGACCCTCGGGCTGGGGTGCGAGGCGTTCACCAAGTCGGTCCTGCTCCGCCAGGGGAAGGCCGACGAGCTGTTCCAGGCCGGCCGGGCCGAGCGGCTGGACGTGCTCAAGCGGGTCATGGGGTTCGAGCGGTTCGAGGCCCTGTCCCGGCGGGTCCACGAGGCGGCCCGGGACCAGGACCGGGCGGCGAAGGCGGCGGACGCCCGGCTGGCCGAGCAGAAGCCGGTCGCGGCGGACGAGGTGGCCGCGGCCGAAGAGGCGGTCGTCAACACCGAGGCCGCGGCGACCGACGCCCGGGCGGCCCTGGCGGCGGCGGCCGGGCGGGTCGAGCGGGCGGTCGCCTGGGAGGGGCTGGACAAGCGGCGGGCCGAACTGGATGGCAAGCTGGCCGCGGCCGACGAGCGGGCCGCCCGGGGCCGCCAAATCCGCGAGCAGAAGCAGGCCCTCGACGACCTGACGGCCGCCGTGCCGGTCCTGCAAGACCTGTTCGGCGTCCGGGTCCGCCTCACCAGATTGTCCACCGACCGGGCGGCCGCGGAGGACCGGCGGGCGACGGCCGCCGCCGACCGCGACGCCGCCGCGGC
>JAIEQN010000429.1 GCA_019747685.1 Gemmataceae bacterium | reverse complement strand
GGCCGACGGGGTGGTCCGGGTGTGGGACACCCCGACCCGGGCCGAGGTCCGCGGCCTCCGCGGCCACCCGGAGTGGGCCACCGCCGTCGCCTTCGCCCCGGACGGCCGGCGGCTGGTGGCGGCCGGGGCCGACGGGACGGTCCGGGTGTTCGAGCTGGCCCCGCAGGAAGGGGCCGGCCGGGCCGGGCACCCGCGGGCGGTCAACGCCGTGGCCGTCTCGCCGGACGGGAAGACGATCGCCACCGCCTCGGCCGATCTGACGGTCAAGCTGTGGGACCGGGCCTCCGGGCGTGAACGGCTCACCCTGGTCGGCGGGACGGACGACCCGTTCGCGGTGGCCTTCGTCGGCCCTGAGCGGGTCGCGGCCGGCGGCAAGGCCGAAACCCAGGACGCCGGCCGGCCGGAGACCCAGGCCACCGGCCGGGTCCACCTGTGGGACCTGGTGCCGACCCCGCGGCTGGCGGCCGCCGTCCCGGCCGGGCTGGTGAACGCCCTGGCCGCCTCCCCGGACGGGTCGCGGTTGGCGGTCTGGTCGGCCAAGCCGGCGCCCGGGGAGGAGGCGTGGGCCAGCACCTACGAGGTTCTCGACCGGGCCGGCAAGTCGGTCGCGTCGGTCGCCGACAAGGGCCGGAACGTGAAGGCGGCGGCGTTCTCGGCGGACCTGACCTTGGTGGCCGCCGGGGACGAGGCCGGGACGGTCCGGCTGTGGGACCTGCGAAAGAAGGAGAGGGTTAGGGACGACTGGCCGCTGTTCGCCCAGCCGGTCGGCGACCTCGGGCTGACCCCGGACAACCGGCTCTTGGTGGCGGCCGACGCGAACGGGCTCGTCAAGGTGGCCGACGTGGCGAAGCGGGAGACGCTGGGGTCGGCGAAGGGCCACCCGGGCGGGGTGCGGGGGCTGCTGGTGTCCCCGACCGGGGACACGTTCGTCACCCTGGGCGCCGACCGGGAGGTGCGGGCGTGGTCGCTGGCGAACCCGGCCGACCCGAAGCCGGTGCGGACGTGGCCGCTGCCGGTCGGGGTGAACGGGGCGGCGTACACCCCGGACGGCAAGCAGCTCGTCACCGCCAACGCCGACGGGACGGCCTACGTGCTGGATTTGCCGTGACACCGCCCGGTCGTCCGGCTCCGGCCCGTAGGGCCGGTTCCGCCAGCCCAGGTCGAAGGCCGGGGTGACTCACCCCGGCCCGGGCAGCTCGGCCGTGGCCCCGGCCTTCGCCTTCGTCGTGCCCCGGAGTTGCATGTTGATCAGCTCGATGGCCACCGCGAACGCCATGGCGAAGTAGATGTACCCCTTGTCGATGTGCTGGCCGAGGGCCTCGGCCACCAGCATCACCCCGATCAGGATCAGGAACGCCAGGGCCAGCACCTTGATCGTCGGGTGGTTGTCGACGAAGTCGCTGACCGGGCCGCTGAACCGCCACATCACCGCCATCGCCAGGACCATCGCCACCACCATCACCCACACCTGGTCGACCATCCCGATGGCGGTGATGACCGAGTCCAGGGAGAAGACGATGTCGATCACCGCGATGGTGGCGATCGTCCCGGCGAACCCGGCCGCCGGCCGCCCGGGTCCGGCCTCGTCCTCGGCCGGGGTGTCCTTCGTCTCCTCCAGCTTCTTGTGCATCTCCCGGACGCTCTTGTAGATTAGGAACAGCCCGCCGAGGAACAGGATCAGGTCCCGCCCGGACACCTCCCGGGCCTCCAGGTGGTGCAACAGCGGTAGGTCTGGGAGGATGAACAGCGGGGCCGTCAGCCCGAGCAGGAAGGATAGGGTGAACAGGAGCAGGATGCGGGTTCCGAGGGCGGCCGCCAGCCCGATCTTGCGGGCCCGCGGCTGGTCCGCCTTCGGCAGCCGGGCGGCCACGATCGCCAGGAAGATGATGTTGTCGATCCCGAGTACGATCTCCATCACCGCCAACGTCACCAGCCCGACCAGCACGGCCAGGAGGGACGGGTTCACCTCCCGGACCACCCGGACCTCCCGCAGGTCGGCCCGCGGGTAGGCGGTGACGACCCCGCCGGCCTCGACCGGGAACGCGGCCGTCGTCACCGTCCCCCGGACCACCTCCTTGCTGTCCAGCTCGACCGTGTCCTGGCCCTGGGCCGCGTGGTCGGCCGGGAACGTCACCCGGCGGACGTGCTTGAAGTCGATCGACCGGGTGTCGGTCTCGGTCCGGACCTCGACCGCGGTGAGTTGGAGCGTTCCTTCGACCCCCGGCCGGGCCTTGTCCGCGAACTCGACCCGGACCCGGGGGAACTCCCCGGCCGGGGCCTTCGCCGGGGCCGGCCCGGAGGCCTGGCCGCGGACGACCCGCACCAGCCCGAACAGGGCGAGGGTGCAACCGGCGGTCAGGGCCAGCACGGGCAGGCGGTGGGGCATGTGCGGCTCCGGGGGCGAGCGGACCGGGAAAATGTATGGCGGCCGAACTGCCGTTGCCACCGGCCGGCCGACGCCGGACAATCCGGGGGGTGGGCCCGGTTCTGGTGGCACAGGCCTCCCGGCCTGTGCTCGAAAACCAGCACAGGCCGGGAGGCCTGTGCTCGAAAACCAGCACAGGCCGGGAGGCCTGTGCCACCGAAGACGCACCATGCCGGATGTCGTTACCTTCGGCGAGGCGATGGTCCGGCTGGCCCCGCCGCACTTCGGCCGGCTGGAGAACGCCCGGTCGCTGGACGTGGAGGTCGGCGGGGCCGAGCTGAACACCGCCGCCGGGCTGGTCCGGCTCGGCCGGTCGGCCGCCTGGGTATCCCGGCTGCCGGACGACCCGCTCGGCCGGCTGGTCGCCGGCCGGGTGCGGGAAGCGGGCGTGGACGACCGGTTCGTCCGATACACGCCCGACGGCCGGTGCGGGCTGTACTTCCTGGAGTTCGGGGCCGCCCCTCGGGCCAGCTCGATCCTGTACGACCGAAAGGACTCGGCCGCCGCCCGGATGGCCCCCGGGATGTTCGACTGGGGCACGATCCTCGCCGGGGCGAAGTGGTTCCACGTCACCGGCATCACGGCGGCCCTGGGCGCGACGGCGGCCGAAGTGGTCGGCGAAGCGATGCGGTCGGCCCGGGCGGCGAACGTCCGGGTGAGCTTCGACCTGAACTACCGGTCGAAGCTGTGGCCGCCGGACGAGGCGGCCCGGGTGCTGGGCGACCTCTTGCCGCTGGCCGACCTGCTGATCGCCGGCGAGGCCGACGCCGAACTCCTGTTCGGCGTCACCGGCGGGGACTTCGCCGAGGTGGCGGCCGGGCTGAGCGACCGGTTTGAGGTGCTGGTGGTGGCCGGGACCCGGCGGGAGGCCCCGGTGGTGTGGCGGAACCGGGTCGCGGCGGTGGCGTGGACGGACGGGGCGGTGTACGAGTCGGCCTGGCACGAGGTCGAGGTGGTGGACCGGCTCGGGGCCGGGGACGCCTATGCGGCCGGGCTGATCCACGGCCTCTTGGACGGCGACGTGCAGAAGGCGGTCGATTACGGGGCGGCGCTGGGGGCACTCAAGCACACCGTCCCGGGCGACCTGCCGTGGGTGTCGGCGGCCGAGGTCGAGGCGGTGCTCAACGGTGACGGCCTGCGGGTACGGCGGTGAGGGCGAATTGGTTTGGTTCGGCAACCCACACACCCTGCGGCCGAACCAATAAAGTTTCTCGTACCGACGAGCGTTCATTGGCAGCCCGTCGGGCGGGAGGGGTTTGTGGAATTGTCGTTCACCCTTTCCCGGGCCGAGGTCCGGGAGTTGGACCGGCGGGCGATCGCCGGGTTCGGGCTGCCCGGCGTCGTCCTGATGGAGAACGCCGGCCGAGGTTGCGCCGAGCTGCTGATGCGGCTGAACCCGGACCGTAAGCCGGTCGTGATCCTGTGCGGCCCGGGGAACAACGGCGGCGACGGGTTCGTCATCGCCCGCCACCTCGACAACCTCGGCTGGCCGGTGAACGTGACGGCGGTCCTCAGCGACCGGGAGATCGCTCCCGACGCCGCGGCCAACTTCAACGTCGTGAGCGACGCTGGCATTCCGTTCGTCCAGTGCCACCCCGCCCACTTCGGCCCCCAACAACAGGAGTTCGTCCGCCGCCGGCTCGAACCCGCCGGGTGGGTCGTCGACGCCCTGTTCGGGACGGGACTGAGCCGGCCCCTCGCGGCCCCGTTCGACGGGCTCGTGTCGATCGTCAACGACTCGGGCAAGCCGGTCCTGGCGGCGGACATCCCGTCGGGCCTGGACTGCGACACCGGCGAGCCGCTCGGGCCGTGCGTCCGGGCGGCCCACACCGCCACCTTCGTCGCCCCGAAGCGGGGGTTCCTCAACCCGGCCGCCCGCCACTGGACCGGCGACGTCCACGTCATCGACATCGGGGCGCCGCGGGTGCTCATCGACGAGTACCGCCGGCGGGCCGCCGATGCGACCTGACCGCCTCCCGACCTGGACCGCCGACTTCTTCACCGGCCTCGCCGTGTACGCCGTCACCGCGGTGCCGGTCGGGGTCGGGCTGGCCGCCGCCACGACGCCCGGGTTCCTCGCCCACGACGGCCCGCCGCCGGACCTTCTTACCGCCTGCGCCCAGTACGACGGCACCTACTTCCGCGACATCGTCCGGCACGGCTACCAGCTCGACCCCGACCGGCAGTCGACCGTCGCCTTCTTTCCCGGCTACCCGCTCGCCGCCGGGTGCGTCGCCGCCGTGACCGGCCTCGGCCCCGAGGCGGCCCTCCTGCTGACCGCCAACGCGGCATTCATCCTCGCCCTCGGCCTGCTCGCGGCCTACCTCCGCGTCCGTTTCCCGGACCAACCCGCCGCCTTCCGGCGGGCCGCCCTCCTGGCCCTCGGGTTCTGGCCGGCCGGGGTGGTGTTCCGGATGGCCTACTCCGAAAGCCTATTCCTCGCCCTGCTTGCCCTGCTGCTACTCGGGTTGGCCCGGCGGTGGCCGGCGGTCATACTGGCGGCGGTGGCCGGGGCGGCGACCGGGGTGCGGGCGGCCGGGGTGGCGGCGGCCGCAGCGGTGCTGGCCCACGTCTTGTTCGATCCGGCCCGCGGGTCGGTCCGCCGGCGGCTCGGGGTCGCGGCGGCCCTGGCCCCGTTGACGTGCTGGGGGCTGCTCGGGTACATGACCTTCCAGGCCGTCCGGTTCGGCGACCCGCTGGCCTTCGCCCGCGCCCAGGACCAGTGGCGGGTGTTCTTCCCGGACCCGCCCGGGCCGCTCCCGAAGCTGGCCCGGCTGGCCGCCGCCGAGCCGCTCTGGGACGTGTACGTCCCCGGGTCGCCGCGGCACTGGCGGATGTTCGACCCCCACCGGTCGGCCCTGCTGGGGACGGCGTTCTGGAACCCGGCCCTGTTCCTCGGAGCGGCGGTGGCGGTGGCGTTCGCGTGGCGGCGGGGGTGGGCGAACGGGCCGGAAGCGGTCCTCGGGTTCGGGCTGCTAGCCGTCCCGTACCTGACCCGGGCGGACGAGATGTCGATGGCCAGCCACGCCCGGTTCGCGGCCGTCGTCGTGCCGGTGTACGTCGTCCTCGGCCGGCTGGTCGCGGCCCGGCCGGCGGTCGGGTGGGCGGGGTTCGGCGTCCTCGGGGCGGTGCTGGCGGTGTGGACGGCCGGGTATTGTGCCGGCCGGCCGATGTTCTGACGGCGAACGGCCCGGCGCCCGCCGCCCGGTGGGGGTGGA
>JAIEQN010000146.1 GCA_019747685.1 Gemmataceae bacterium | reverse complement strand
CGCCGGAAGCCGGACGGTGAAGACGCTCCCCCGGCCCGGGCCGTCGCTCTGGGCCGTCACCGTCCCGCCGTGCAACTCGACCAGCCGGCGGGCCAGGGTCAGCCCGATCCCCAGCCCGCCCTGCGACCGGTCCAGGGCGGTGTCCACCTGGGCGAACGGCTCGAACACCTCGGCCAGCTTCTCCCGCGGGATGCCGATCCCGGTGTCGGACACCCGCAGCTCGACCGCGTCCCCGGCCGGGACGGCGGCCAGTTCGATCGACCCGCCCGGCGGGGTGTACTTGGCGGCGTTGTTGAGCAGGTTCGAGACCACCTGGGCCAGCCGGGTCGGGTCGGCGTCCACCCAGGCCGGGCGGTCCGGCGGCCGGACCGTCAGCCGGTGGCCGGCCGCGTCGATCCCCGGCCGGCTGGTCTCGACCGCCCGGTCGATCACGTCGGCCACCGCCACCCGCTCGACCGCCAGCCGGACCTTCCCCCGGCTGACCCGGCTGACATCCAGCAGGTCGTCGACCAGCCGGGCGAGCTGGCCGACCTGGCGGTCGAGGACGGACCGGACCCAGCCCAGGTCCGTCCCCGGGGCCTTGAGGGCGAGGATTTGCAGGGCGTTCTTGATCGGGGCCAGGGGGTTGCGGAGTTCGTGGGCCAGGACGGCCAGGAACTCGTCCTTCCGCCGGGCCTCGGCCTTCAGCGCCTCCTCCGCCCGCCACCGGTCGGTCACGTCCCGCTGGGTGCCCCAGGCCCGGACCAGGTGCCCGCCCTCGACCACCCCGACCAAGTTGTTGACGAACACCCGGGGCTGGCCGGCCCGGTCCCGCTCGAACGACTCGGCCTCGGCCAGCCGGTACCCGGATTCGACGAACGCCCGCAGGTACTCGGCGTTGCGGGGGTCGTCGGGCGGGAGGAAGTCGGGCAGCCGGGCCCCGACCAGCTCGGCGGCCGAGGCGTACCCGTACATCCGGGCGGTGGCGTCGTTGCACTCGGCCAGGTACGCCCCCCGGTACATGGCCGCGACCTGCTCGTCGGCCGGCCGGTCGGTCCGGACCGGGGCGTCCAGCTCGAACCGCCAGATGCCCTCGGTGCTGTTGGCCACGAACGCCCGGTACCGCTCCTCGCTCCGCCGGACCTCGGCCTCGGCCCGCCGCTGGTCGGTCACGTCCAGGACCAGGACGACGAGCCCGGCCACCCGCCCGGCCGGGTCCCGGTCCGGGGTGTACGTGGCCGCCACCGACCGGGTGCCCCCGGCCCGGTACGGCAGCTCCCGCTCGTAGGTCACCACCTCCCCGGCCAGGGCCCGCTCCATGTCCGGCCGGACCGACTCCCACGCCGCCTCCCCCAGCACCTCCCGGACGTGCCGGCCGGCGATCCGGTCGGGGGCCAGTCCGAACCACCGGCCGTAGGCCGCGTTCGCCAGCCGGTAGCGGAAGTCGGCGTCGACGTACGACAGCAGCCCGGGGACGGCGTCGGCGATCAGCCGGAGCAGGCCGTCGCCCGGCGGGGTCGGGGTGGGGCCGCCGGCCGGGTCGGGGGCGTCGGTCATGGCACCTCGTGTGCGCCCGCCCCGGCCGGGCGCGGCGGGCGGGTCGAGACGTTCAGAGTACCGACGGCCGCAAAGGGATTCGGGGGAAGTGTAGAAAAAATTCGCCCGCCGGCTCGGCGGGCGGTTCGCGTCAGAGTCCGGTGGCACGGGCCTCCCGGCCGGGGCCACCGGAGCCAAACCGAGACCCACCGTCCGGGAGGCCTAAGACCCGATCGTCCGGGCCGACGACCCGGTCGTCCCGAACGAGCTGAACGACGACCCGGCCCCGAACAGCCCGGTCCCGAACCCGCCGGTCCCGAACAACCCGGCCCCGAACCCGCCGGTGTCGAACAACCCGCTGCCCGTCCCGAACCCGCCGAACACCCCGCTGCCCAGCCCGGTCGTGGTCCCGAACAGGCCGGTCCCGAACCCGCCGGTGCCGAACAGCCCGGTGCCGGTCGCGGTCCCGGTGTCGAACACGCCGCGGCCCAAGCCGCCACCGGCCCCGCCGAGCGTCGTCACCCCCGAGGTAGTCGGGGCGGCGAACCGGGCGTTCTGGGCCGCCAGGGCGGCCAGGATCGGGGCGTTCAGGGTGGCGTTCCGCTGGCTCGGGTCGTCGGCCAGGGCGTCGGTGAAGAACTGCCCGCCGAGGCCGCCGAGCCCGGCGGTGAACCCGACGTTCACCCCGTTCGTCCCGCCCAGCCCCGGGGCGAAGAAGTCCCGGACCACGGACCCGTCGAGGGCGAACGCCCGGACCCGCGGGGCCCCGCCGACCCCGGCCCCGACCACGAGCTGATCCGGCCCGACGAAGGTCCCGAGGAGGTTCCCGACGGACACCCGGACCCCGCCCCGGAAGGTGTCCTCGAAGGCGAAGAAGTTGCCGAGCGGGCCGGCCAGTTGGACCGGCTGGCCGTTCACCAGGTCGAACGTCCGGACCCGGGGGCCGCCGCCGGCGTCCGCCCCGACCACGATCTCGTCGGCCGGGGTCGACGGGTCGAGGTTGCCGACGGCCACCCGCAGCCCGTCCCGGAAGGTCGGCTCGAAGGCGAAGAAGTCGGCCAGCTTGGCGACCGACCCGTCGGCCGTGTCGACCGCGAACACCTGGACCCGGGGCCCGCCGCCGGCCCCGGGGACGACGGCCACCTCGACCGTGGCCGGGTTGCCGTCGAGCTCGCCGGCGGCGGCCCGGACCCCGCCGGTGAAGGACGGGTCGAACGGGGCGAACCGGGCCAGGGTGGCCCCGCCGGGGGCGGTCACCTCGACCAGCGGCGGCCCGCCGGCGATCGTCCCGGAGGCGGTGAACAGGCTGGCCGGGGTCTCCCGGGCCTCCAAGCAGTCGAGGGACGGCCGGAACCGGGGCCGCCGGCCGGTGTCGGTACGGGTCATGGGTGGGGGCTCTCGGTGGGTGGGGGCGACGAGGACGGACGGGTGCGTTGCAACGGCTGTGCCGGCCGGTTGTCGGGGCTTCGGGGCGGGGCGTGAGCCTCCGCTTCTCCAACACGATACAGGGGGCTCGCGCCCCCCGCTCGCCCGGACATCGACGGCCGGCGTGTCATGAGACCCCCGCCGAGGTGTACACCCGGGCCTCGTCCGGCCGCGGGTCGTCGGCGGGTGTCCCGTCCCCGCCCCGGGCCGTCAGCCACCGGGCCAGCCCCAGCCCGGCGACCCCGAGCGCCCCCAGGGCGACCGCCCGGCCGACCGGGTTCAGGTCCCAGTACTTCGTGTACCAGCTCTGGCCCAGGTTCATCTTGGTCCAGCCGCCGTGGGCCGGCTTCGCCCCCGGGGTCGGGGCCATCAGGTTGTCCCCGCCCTCCTTCGGGTGGGACGAGATTTGCCCCTGGGCGCCGCCGTCGCCGGTCAGCATCATCCAGTCGAACAGCGCCGGGCTGAGCCGGTTGAGCAGGACGAACAGCCGGCCGGCCCCGCCGACGATCACGTCCCGCTGGGGGCGCTCGCAGACATGCACGATGGCGTCGGCCGCCGCCCGCGGGTCGTAGGCCGGCGGCAGGGGCTGCGGCATCTTCCCGCCGAGCTTGGCCCGGGCGCCGGCGAAGAACGGCGTGTCGATCGACGACGGCATGACGGTGACGACCTCGACCGCCGACCCGTCCCGCTTCAGCTCCAGCCGCAGGGAGTCGGCGAACCCGAGCAGCCCGTGCTTGCTGGCGCAGTACGGTCCCTGGAGCGGCACGGCGAACTTCGACAGCACCGAGCCGACGTTCACGATGGTGCCGCTGTTCTGCCGGGTCAGGACGGGGAGCGCCGCCTTCATCCCGTGGATGGCCCCGAGCAGGTTCACCCGGATGACCTGCTCGATCTCCGCCACCTCGGCGTCGACGATCCGGGCGTACATACTGACGGCCGCGTCGTTCACCCAGGTGTCGATCCGGCCGAACCGGGCGACCGCCGCTTGGGCCAGCCGCTGACACTGAGCGTAATCGGCCACGTCGGTCGGGACGACCAGGGTTTCGCCGCCGGCCGCCCGGACCTCCTCGGCCGCCGCGTTCAGCTCCTCGGCCGACCGGGCGGCCATTACCACCTTCGCCCCGCGGCGGCCTAGCTCGACGGCCGTGGCCCGGCCGATCCCGGACGACGCCCCGGTCAGGACGACCACCTGCTCGTTGATCGGGCGGGCCATGACGGACTCCCAGAGACCCGGGGCTGTTGCCTCGGGTTGGTTGATCGGCGGCAACAACCGTTCCAATCCCTCTTGACAGGACTTTGCACCGCCAAGTAATCTGTCCGGGTCCCGACCGTGGAGCCGATGCGAGTCCAGGACGCCCTCGACCAGCTCGACGCCATCCACGAGCACCTGGCCAAGGCCGAGGTCTACCGCGGCTTCCGGGTGGCGGCGGTCGCCTTTATCGGCGGCGTCGGGCTGCTGGCGGCGGCCGTGCAGCCGCTCGTGGTCCCCGCCGAACCGACCGCGTTCGTCCTCTACTGGCTGGCCGTGGCCGGCCTGGGCGGGCTGGTCGGGTTCGCGGCGGCGGTCCGCGACTACCTGGCCCGGGAGGACGAGTTCGCCCGCCGGCGGTCGCGTCAGGTGTTCGCCCAGTTCGGCCCGTGCCTGCTGGCCGGCGGGGTGGTCACGGCGGCGGCCCTCCGGTCGCCGGCCGAGTTGGTGCCGTACCTGCCGGGGCTGTGGGCGGCGGTGTTCGGGCTGGGGGAGGTGGCGGCCCGGCCGTACCTGCCGCGGGGCGTCGGCCGGGTCGGGCTGGGGTACGTCGCCGCCGGCGGGCTGCTGCTCGCCCGCGCCCCGGCCGACCCGGACCCGCCCGGGTGGGCGGTCGGCGGGGTGTTCGGGGCCGGGCACCTGCTGACGGCGTGGGTGTTGTGGTGCGACCGCGGGAGGGACGGCGATGGCTGACACGCCGGAGAAGGCCGGCCGGTATGCGTACGACGGGCTCGACCGGGTGTTGCACGAGAAGGCCCGGCTCGGGGTGCTGACGGCCCTGGTCGCCCGGCCCGGGGGGGTCGCGTTCACCGAACTGACCCGGCTCTGCGGGCTGACCGACGGGAACCTGAGCCGGCACCTGGATGTCTTGGCCGAGGCCGGGCTGGTCGAGGTCCGCAAGGGGTACGACCGCCGCCGGCCGCAGACGACGTGCGTGCTGACCTCGGCCGGGCGGAAGCGGTTCCGGGAGTACCTGGGCGAACTCGAACAGGTACTCCGGGACGCGGCCGTGGCGGAAGAAGCGATCGGGGAGCGACGCCCCGGGTTGGCCGGGGCCTGAT
Organism: Gemmataceae bacterium; assembly: GCA_019747685.1. Taxonomy (GTDB): domain Bacteria; phylum Planctomycetota; class Planctomycetia; order Gemmatales; family Gemmataceae; genus Urbifossiella. Next base: position 389 of record JAIEQN010000146.1, on the reverse strand, counting down.
CGATCGGATAACGGGCTACTCAGCCAGGTCGCCGGCGGCCGGAGTAACGAGCGCCCAGTACAGGTGTGCCGCCATCCCGGCCGACAGGGTGCGGTAGCTGCCGTCGGCCATCCCGACTCCGAGGCCGTACCGGTGCATGGTATGGGCGATGCCGGGGTAACAGGTTTCGGTAGTGGGGGCGACCTGGAAGGTCCGATCCGGATCGAGGCCGAGACTGATCGGAGAATTTCCGGTGGTGACGGGGCGGAGGTCGTTCAGCCGGTGGGCGAACGTCGGCGGGCGGCCGATCACACCCACTTGCACAGTACTCCACTTGCCGTGTTGAAGACATCTAGCCCCCGGCGTCTCGGTGTTGTAACCCGGCGGCATGAGGACGAGCGGACGGAATC
>JAIEQN010000383.1 GCA_019747685.1 Gemmataceae bacterium | reverse complement strand
GGGCCGCCCGGTACGTCCCCCGGTCGGTCGCCACCTCGACGCCGTCGCCCGCGACCCGCCACGACCGCGCCGGCTCCTCGCCGCGGACCTCGGCCCCGTGTGACACCGCGGCGTCGATCTGAGCCCGGACGCAATCCTCGACGTACAGGAACCCGGCCGCAGCTTCCGCGACGAAGTCGTACCCGTCGGGGATGCGGAACGCCGGGTACTGCCGGGTCAGCTCGTCGGCGGTGAGGTCCGTGACCGCCAGGCCGTGTTCCCGGGCCGACGCCCGGACGCCCTCGACCAGCTCGCCGCCGGCCGGGCCGACGCTCAGGCACGGGCACTCGGTCAGCAGGTGCCGGCCGGTGAGCTGCTCCAGGTCGTACCACCCGGCCCAGGCCCGCCGCAGGAGTGGGACGTAGTCCGGGTGCTCGTAGTAGGCGGTGCGGATGATGCGGGTGTGGCCGTGCGAGCTGCCCCGGTCGTGGACGGGCGGGTACTGCTCCAGCCCGAGCACCCGGCGGCCCCGGCGGGCCAGCTCCAGGCACGCGGCCGAGCCCATCCCGCCGACGCCCAGGACGATCACGTCGTAAGGTCGGGTCATCGGTTCGGTCTCGGGCAGCACAGGCCGGGAGGCCTGTGCCACCGGCAAGCAGGTCTTGGTGGCACGGGCATTCCTGCCTGTGCCGGGTCAATGCGGGCCGAGGACGATGCCGTACCTCGGGGCGGCGACCTTGATCCGCTCGATCTCTTCCGGCGATGGCGGCCCGGGGAACCGGTCGGTCCTGTCCCACGGCCGACCGGTCTCGAAGAACATCTCCTCCAGCCCGGCCGGGGTCAGCACCACCACCGCCTTCGCGGGCTTGTCACCCGTGTTGGTGAAGGAGTGCGGGACGCCCCGCGGCGGGTGGGCGAACCCGCCGGCCCCGACGACGGGGGTTTCCCCGCCGACGGTGAAGGTGAGTTCGCCCTCGGTGACGGAGAAGGCCTCCTCTTCCCGGGTGTGGGTGTGCGGCGGGGGGCCGCCCCCGGGCGGGACGACGAACTCCAGGACGCAGCACCGGCCGCCGGTGTCGGCCCCGGCCAGCTTGAGCGTGTACACGTCCCCGGCGACGGCCACCATCCGGCCGCCGCCGGGCTTCAGGACGGACATGGGTGTGCCCCGGCGTGGGTGTCGACCGGGATCAGTCTACCCGATCCGGGCGTCCGGGACGAAGAACGGGGCGAAGTACCGGCGGTAGCCGACGGCCACGAACGCCAGCAGCACCACGAGCACCACCCCGAACCCGAACTGGCGGACCAGGAGCAGGTCGAACAGGGCGATGTTCACCGCCACCGGCATCAGCACCACCACCCCGAGCGGGGTGAGCCGCCCGGACAGGAGGAGCAGCCCGCCGACCAGCTCGACCACCTTGACCGCGTCCATGTACCCGGTCGGCGTGAAGGCCGCGTCGAAGTGGTGTAGCGCCGACCCGACCTCGAACGGCGGGGCCGACTGCTCCATCAGCTTGCCGAAGTACGCCGCCCCGGCCCACACGAACAGCAGCCCGACCAGCGTGCGGGCTACGATCACCGCCCATTTCATGTTCGGCCCCCTCGATGGGACGATCGGCAGGGGATACCCGGCCGGGCGGCCGTCCTTGCACCGGCTCGGTCGGATGGGTAGGCTACCGACATGAGCACCCCCGCGCATACCCCAGTAGCGACCTCCCGCCGCGAGTTCCTGTTCCGGTCCGGCGGCGGACTCGGGGGGATCGCCCTGAACTGGCTCCTGGCCCGGGACCTCCGGGCGTCGGACGGCCCCCGGCCGGGGGCGAACCCGCTGGCCGCGAAGAAGCCGCACTTCGAGCCGAAGGCCAAGCGGGTCATCTTCCTGTTCATGGTCGGCGGGCCCAGCCAGATGGACCTGTTCGACCCGAAGCCGGAGTTGGAGAAGTGGGCCGGCAAGCCGCTGCCGGAATCGACCGGCCGGCCCAAAAGCCAGTTCACCGACGGCAACTCCGGCATCCTGCCGAGCACCCGGAAGTGGGCGAAGTACGGCCGGAGCGGCATCGAGGTGTCGGACCTGATGCCGGAACTGGGCACCTGCGCCGACGACATCTGCTTCCTCCGGTCGTGCTGGTGTACCAACACCATCCACGCCCCGGCCATGTACGAGCTGCACAGCGGCCGGACCCTGATGGGCTTCCCGAGCCTCGGCAGTTGGGTGACGTACGGGCTGGGGTGCGAGACCGACAACCTGCCGGCGTACTGCGTGATGCCCCAGCCGGAGGGCGTCCCGGAGGGCGGGGCCCCGTGCTGGGGCAGCGCCTTCCTGCCGGCCGTGTACCAGGGCACGCTGCTCCGCCGCGGGGCCAGCCCGGTGCTGAACCTCAAGCCCCCGGCCGGCGTGAGCGCCGAGCAGAACCGCCGGTCGTTCGAGCTGGTGAAGAAGCTGAACGAGATGGCCCTGACCCCGGGCGACACCGAGGCCGAGGCCCGGATCGCCAGCTACGAGCTGGCCTTCCGGATGCAGCGGCACGCCCCGGAGGCCGTCGACCTCTCGAAGGAGACGGCGGCGACCAAGGCCGCCTACGGGCTGGACGACAAGCGGACGGCCGACTTCGGCACCCGGCTGCTCCTGGCCCGCCGGTTGGTCGAACGCGGGGTCCGGTTCGTGACCGTCTACTCGGGCGGCGGGCCGCTGGTGACCCAGTGGGACGCCCACGACGACATCAACGGCAACCACGAGAACATGTGCGGGCGGGTGGACAAGCCGATCGCGGCGCTGCTCAAGGACCTCAAGCAGCGGGGGCTGTTGAAGGACACGCTGGTCGTGTGGTGCAGCGAGTTCGGGCGGACCCCGAACAGCCAGGGCGGCAAGGGCCGGGACCACAACCCGCTGGGGTACACGATGTGGCTGGCCGGGGGCGGGTCGAAGGGCGGCACGGCCGTCGGCACGACGGACGAGTGGGGCTTGAAGGCGGTCGAGGAGCGCATCTCGGTGAACGACTTCCACGCCACCATCCTGCACCTGCTGGGGCTGGACCACGAGAAGCTGACGTACCCCCACAGCGGCCGGGACGAGCGGCTGACGGACGTGGCCGGCCGGGTCGTCGAGGCGGCGGTCGCGTAACGCCCCGCGGGAGTTCTGATGAACCTGCCCCCGATCGTCCGGAACATGATCGTCTGCAACGACTGGCGGCCGGACCCGGCCGGCGGCCTGCTGGTCAATGTCATGGGGTTGTTGACCAACCTCCGTCCGGCAACCTACCCGCTCCGCCACCCCGAGCTGTGCGTCCTCCTGGCCGTGGTCGGGGGCCGCGGGGAAGGCACCGCACAGGTCGTCTGCGAGAACGACGACACCGGGCGGCAGGCGTTCGCCTCCAACCCGCACCGGATCACGTTCGGGTCGGACCCGCTGGAAGTCGTCGGCATCCCGTTCCGGCTCCGCGCCTGCCCGTTCCCCACCCCGGGGCTGTACTCGATCCAGTTCTGGTACAATGGGCGGCGGATCGAGCACCGCCTACTGAACCTGAGGTGATGTCATGGCGGAGTCGTGGGGCGAACCCGAGCCGATGCGGCTCCTCCCCGAGTGGGCGGGCGAGGCCGTCGTCCCGCCGGACCTCGCCGCCCTCCTGGCCGCCGCCCCGGCCGTCGGGGTCGGGGAGAACGCCGGGATGACGGTCCTCCCCGAGTCGGTCACCGACCTGACCGGCCATCAGCCGGCGTCCGGCCCGGACGCCCCCCCGGCGCCCCCGCCGGCGGCGGTCGTTGACGGGATGGCCGCCCTGATCGGGGAACTGCCCGACCCGGCACAGACCATCCTCCGGATGCGGCTGGCCGGCCGCGACCCGGCCGAGATCGCCGGCCACCTCGGGCTGACCGTCGGCCAGGTCCGGGAGCGGCTGCACGGCGGGATGAGTAACCTCCGCGACCTGTTCTACCTGTACCAGCGGCGGCTGCTCGCCGGCTGACCGACCCGGAGGCCGGCGGATGAAGTTCGCGCGATTGCTCGTCCTCGTCGTGGTGGTCGGCATCGCCTCCGCCCTGTCGGCCGAGCCGGGGGATGCCCCGGCGGCGGTCCGGGTGGCGAAGAACGTCACCTACGCGACCGTCGGCGGGGAGGACCTGAAGCTCGACCTGGCGATCCCGCCCGGCCCCGGGCCGCACCCGGCCGTCGTCCTGTTCCACGGCGGGGCCTGGCGGTACGGGTCCCGGGCCGACCTGTCCCGGCGGCTCGTCGGCGACGACGGCAAGGCCGGCCCGAGCCTGCTCGAACTGGTCGCCGCCCGCGGGTACGTCGCGGCGTCGGTCGGCTACCGGCTGGCCCCGAAGCACAAGTTCCCGGCCCAGCTCGACGACGCCCGGGCGGCCGTCCGGTTCCTCCGCCGCAACGCCACGACGTACCACATCGACCCGGACCGGATCGGGGCCGGCGGGTTCTCGGCCGGCGGGCACATCGCCCTGTTGCTCGGGCTGGCCGACCCGGACGACCCGCCCGGCGGGCCGTCGTCCCGGCCGGGGGCGGTGGCCAGCTTCTTCGGCCCGGCCGACCTGAGCCGGTACGCCGCCACCCCGGGGATCGAGGCGTGTTACATGGTCCCGTGGCTCGGCCCGGACTGCCGGACCGACGCCGAGGTCTACCGCCGGGCGTCGCCCATCTGCCACGCCTCGGCCGACGACCCGCCGGTCCTGCTCGTCCACGGGACGGCCGACCTGATCGTCCCGGTCCTCCATTCGGAACTGTTGCTGGACAAGCTCCGGGCGGCCGGGGTGACGGCCGAGTTGTTGACCGTCAAGGGCGGGGGCCACGGCTGGGCCGGCCCGGACCTGACCCGGACGACCGCCGCCGCCCTCGACTTCCTGGACGAGCACCTGAAGGGGAAGAAGTGACCGCGCCGCGTGCGGGGGACGAACCCCCGGATGTCTTGGCGAGCGGGGGGGGGGGGGCGCCCACAATTTCGGAGACAAGGGGGGGGCCACCCCCCGTTTTTTCTGGGCGTGGGGGGGGGCCCCCCCCCTTTTTACTTCCAAACCGGGGTCCCACCCCCCCCCGCTCGCCGGGGCCCCCGCCCGCTTCTTGCCGCTGGTCGTCCTCCTCGCCCTGGTGGTGCCGGTCTTCGCCCACGGCTGCCACGCCGGCGACCACGACGACGAGCCGGCCGTCGCCCCGCCGGCCCGCCGCCTCCAGCCCCCGGTGACCCCATGACCCGCGCCGCCGTCGCGGCCATCCTGCTCGCCCTGGCCGCCCGGCTGGCCACCGCCCCGGCCTGCGCCCCCGCACCCCGGCCCGGCGAGCGGGTCGAGGTCGCCGAGGAAACCGCCCTGATCGTCTGGGACCCGGCCACCAAGACCGAGCACTTCGTCCGCAAGGGGTCGTTCCGGACGACGGCCCAGGACTTCGGGTTCCTCGTCCCGACCCCGACCAAGCCGGACCTCGGCGAGGCCGACGGGGCCGTCTTCGACCGGCTCGCCGCCGTCACCGCCCCGCAGGTCGAGTACCGCCGGGGGACCCGGACCCGGCCGAAGCGGGCGGAGGTCGCCAGCCGGGCCGTGGGGGCGGCCGCCCCGGCCCCCAAGGGCGAGGTCGAGGTGCTGGGGCAACAGAAGGTGGGCGGGTACGACGCCACCGTCATCGCCTTCCGCCGGGGCGAAGGGGAAACGGCCGCCGCCGC
>JAIEQN010000391.1 GCA_019747685.1 Gemmataceae bacterium | reverse complement strand
GCCGGGGCGGGGCAGGGGTTTTGGGGCGGGGCGCTGGCCGGGCTGGGGGTTGGGTGGGGGGGGGGCCCCGTCTGGGGCCCCCTCGACACACCCTACAACTATCACCCCGCCCGCAGGGCGACCGAGTCGGCCACCCCGAGATTCTGGTAAATCTGCCGGGTGGCGTCCGACTTGTTCAGGGTGTAGAAGTGGATGCCCCGGACCCCGTTGTCCAGGAGGTCCCGGCATTGTTCGGTGGCCCAGTGGGTGCCGACCCGGGCCACCGCCTCGTCGTCCCCGCACCGCCCGACCGCCCGCAAGAGCTTCGCCGGAATCTTCGCCCCCAGGGCCAGCTCGGCCATCCGGACCATCCCCGACTTGCTGGTGATCGGCATCACCCCGGCCACGATCGGCACCGTGATCCCGGCCAGCTCGCACCGCTCCCGGAAGTCGTAGAAGTCGCGGTTGTCGAAGAACAATTGGGTGCAGATGTAATCCGCCCCGGCGTCCACCTTCCGCTTCAGAAAATCCATCTCCTTCAGCCGGTTCGGGCACCCCGGGTGGCCCTCCGGGAACCCGGCCACCCCGACCCCGAAGCCCCGCCGGTCGGGGGCGTTCGGCCGGCCGCGGATGAAGGTCACGAGTTGGTCGGCGTACTGGAAGGCGTCCTGCATCCGGTCGTAGTTGGCGAGGTTCTTCGGCGGGTCGCCGCCCAGGGCCAGGACGTTCTTGATCCCGCTGGCCGCGTACCGGTCGAGGATGGCGGTCATTTCGTCCAGCGAATGACACACGCAGGTCAGGTGGGACACCGCCGTCAGCCGGGTCTCCTTCTGGATGCGGACGACGAGGTCGTGCGTCCGGTCCCGGGTCGACCCGCCGGCCCCGTAGGTGACGGACACGAACGACGGCTGGAGCGTCTGGAGGCTGGCAATGGTCCGGAACAGCTCCTCGCTGGCTTCGTCGGTCTTCGGCGGGAAGAACTCGAAGCTGAACGTGGTCCGGTGCTGGGCGAAGATGTCCTGGATGTGCATGCCGGCCCTCCTCGGCCCGGGCGGGGTTCGGTGCGCGGTCGCAGGTTCGGGTCGTTATACCACACCGCCCGGCCGGGGGCCTACCGCAACCCGTCCGGCAGCAGCACCGGGACCCGCGGCACCGCCGACCCGGCGGCCGGCGTCAGGACGACCCCCGTTGCCGGCTCCGGCGGCGCCCCCTCGCGGGCCAGCTTCGGCTCCCGGGCCAGCCGGGCGAACTGGTACGCCGCCGGCCCGCCCTCGTCCCAGACGAGCGTGAACCGCTGGTCGCCGGAGCGGACCGGCAGCTCGGCCCGCAGGCCGTCCCCGGGCCGGTACGCGAACGCGGCCGCCCCGTCCGGGGTGAAGCGGTAGACCGTGTTGCCCCCCTGAGACGTTCCTTCGCCGGTCGGGCGGAAGGCAACCGCCCTCGGCCCGCTGCCCCGCGGCGTGTGCGTGACCGTCAGCGACCCGGCCGGGACCACCGGCGGCACCCGCAGCTCGACCGGGATGGCCACCTCGAACCCCTTCGGGTCGATCGGGAATTCCTTCGCCGCCAGGAACCCCCGCAACTCCACTACCGGGTCGGGGGCGGCCGGGTCGGTCAGCCGGGCCAGGAGCCGCAGCAGCTCGCCCCACTGGGGGAACGGCCGGTCGCCCAGCCCGGCCGCGACTTTCGCCCAGCCCTCCGGCGTGTCCGCCGTCAGCCGACCCCGGACCAGCCCGCGGACCTGTTGCACCCCGTTGCCGAACGCCTCCCGCACCCGGGCCGCCAGGACCGACCGGCCCGGCTCGGGGAAGTTGGACAGCTCCCACCCCGGGTACGCCGGCCCGGCCGTGCCCTCCAGCGGCGGGTACAGCGCGGACGGTCGGGGGAACTCCCGCCGCAGTCCGGCCAGCCGGTCGCCGGGTAGGGCGTTCGCATCGACCCCCGGACCCGGTGGCGGGACGAAGAGCGCCCGCCGGGCCGGGTCGCCGGGGTCGGAGGTCAGGGCCAGGGCGTCGGCCAGGTCCCGCAGGTACAGCAGCCGGTCCCGGGCCAGCTCCCACTCCCGCCGGGCCTGGTAGACCCGGTCGAACTCGTAGGGCACCCGGTACGCCACCGCCCCGCCCCGCGGCTGCGGGACCTCGGCCGACCCCGGCAGCGGGGCCGTGAGGTCGAACGGCGGCTTCTCGGCGTCGGCCAGGAGGTTCCCGACCCGCGGCCGCCAGTCCCCGTCGAACGACTTGGTCAGGCTCAGGTTCACCGCCCGGCCGACCAGCCCCTGATACCAGTCGTACCAGGCCAGCTCGGCGGCCCGGATCGGCGGCACGTCGGCCAGCCACTTGTCCCGCAGCCGGCCGGCCTCGGTGTCGGCCCAGGTGTATTCCGCCGGCAGGGCCAGGTCGGCGGTCAGGACCTGCTCCGATCGGGACAGGTCGTCCAGCGTCCGGGCGTCGGCCGGGGCCACCGCGGCCAGGAGCTTCGCCCGGTACGCCTGATACTCCTCGACCTCCCTCAGCCGGCCGGCAACGAATTGCTGCAAATCCTCGGGCAGCCCGTAGAACCCGGGGTCGGCCTGGAAGGCGGCCAGCGTCCGCTTCGCCCGGGCGACGTTCCGCTCGGCCAGCCGGACCGCCGCCGGCGGGTCCTGCTCCCGGTACGCCCGGACCCGGTCGGCCAGCCCGGGGTCGGCCGGGTCCGGCTGGAAGTAGCCGACGATCAGGGCCGCCGCGACCAGCACCCACAGGGTACACAGGACCGCCCAGACGGTGGTGCGGAGCCGGCGGTCGGACCCGACCACCCGCCGGCGGTGGGCGGCGGCGGCGGCGAACACGTCCCGGAACAGCTCGGCCACCTTGTACGGCTCGTCCGGCGGGTGCTCCTCGCCGGGCAGCTTCGGCCAGCGGACGGCCACCGCGTAGTCGGTCAGGTCGACCCGGCCGAACGGCAGGTACGGGGACTGGATGCCCGGGGCCGGGTCGGCGTCGCGGAGGTAGTCCTCGAACTTGCCGGCGACGTAGTCCCGCCGCCGGTCCACCCGGGCCTCCCACTCGGCCCGGCCGTCGCCCGGCTCGGCCAGCTCGTCGCACCGGGACAGGACCAGGGCGATCGGGAACCCGCCGACCTCCCGCCGGAACTGCTTCCGCTGCTCGACCTCCTGGAGGAGGAACAGGAAGTCGTTGAACTGGCGGTCCAGTTCCTTCTCGCCGGCCGCGGCGCCGACGACCAGGACCATCACGTCGGCCCGGACGACCGCCGCGGCCAGGGTGCCGCGGACGTTCCGGTCCCGGAGCCGGTCGGCCCCGGCCATCATCGCGGTGGCCGCCTGCCCGTCGCAGTCGAGCAGCTCGACCACCCCCGGCCGGCCGGCCGCCCACGTCCCGCCCCGCCACGGGGTCAGCCGGATCGGGGTGCGGATCAGCTCGGCCCCGGACTGGGCGAAGTCGGTGTCGTAGTAGACGGCGTCCCGGATCAGCTCCAGCCGGGGCGGGGCGGACAGGTCCGCGACCTCGGCCCCGAGTGTTTCGGGCTGCTTCTCCCCGGCCTGGAAGAGGGCCCCGAGGAGGAACGTCTTGCCCGACCGCGGGTGCCCGAAGATCAGGACCCGCGGGGTGGTGGCGTCGACGGTGTAGGCGAGGTGGGTGGTGGACATGATGGTTGGGACCAGGGGCTTACGCCCCTGGTACGTCATGGCGTTACCTCTTCGGGAACACCACCTGGAACCCGGCGTTCTTGGCCCAGTCGGTCACCTGGGTGACGTTCACGCTGTCGTCGGCGATCCGGTTCTGGGTGAACTGGACGAGCAGGAAGACGTTCTTCCCGCCGGCCTCGGCCTTCCGCTTCGACAGGGCCGCCTTCAGCTCGTCGAACGACAGCCGCTCGCCGCCGAGCCGGTAGAACTTGTCCCCGGTCACGTCGGCCCCGCCGAGGAAGTCGACCGGGACGCTCACGTCCCCCGGCCCCTTCTCCGGGGTCGGGACGACCTCGACCTTGGGCGGCGGCTTCTCCTCCTTCTTGGTCGCGGGCTGCTCGCCCTTCTCGACCGCCCCGCCGGCGTCGGCCCCCGTCCCGGCCCCGGTGCCGCCGCCCGACCCGCCGCCCCGGCCGAACACGAAGATGAGCAGCGCCACGATCAGGGCCAGGACCAACCCGGTGATGACGCCGACGGTCCGCTTGAACCCGGCCGGGGTCTTCCCCTTGTACACCCAGCGGTCGAACCCGTGCCCGGCCAGCAGCCCGAGGACGTACCCGAGGAGGAACGCCCCGGCCACCTGGAGGCACTTCATGGCCAGCAGTTCGAGCCGGTCGCCCATCTCGGCGAAGAACAGCGGCACCGCGGCGAACATGGGTTGCTCCTGCACAGGCCTCCCGGCCTGTGCCACCGGACCCACACAGCACAGGCCGGGAGGCCTGTGCCACCAAGCATGTCTTCTGGTGGCACAGGCCGGGAGGCCTGTGCTTTCCCCTAACCCCCCGCCTTCGGGATGTCGAACCCGTGCGGCACGTCCTTGAACCACGCCCGGTAGCGGTCGAGGTCGGCCTGGACCGGGTGGCGGGACGCCTTCCGGGGGTAGAGGATCAGGAAGTACACGTCCTTCTCCCCGGCCACCCGCTTCTGGAAGGCGACCAACTGCTCGGCCTGGGCCTGGGAGGTCACCTCCTGCCGGCCCGGGGCGTAGTAGTACAGCTTACCGGTGTCCGGGTCGATCTCCAGCACCCGGACCACCAGCCGCTCGCCCCGCTCCTTCTGGTAGCGGTCGAGCCGGCGGACGGCCTCGTCCCGCTCGCGGGCGGCCGCCGCGAGCTGCTTCCGCAACTCCTGCACGTCGGCCGGCAGCTCCGGGGCCGGCGGCTTGGCCTCGGCCTTCTCGTCGTCGGCCGGGACCGGGCCGCTGACGAACGGCATCAGCAGGAAGATGCAAAACAGGAGGATGAGGACGTCGATCAGCGGGATGAAGAACCGGGTGACGGACCGGCGGGGCGGGCGGATCACGCGCCACCCCGGGCGGAGTTCGCCCCGACCGGGGTGACGGCCGCCGGCAGCCCGGCCACCGCCGGCGGCACCGGGGACGTGTCGTCGGCCGGCGGGGCGTATCCGCCGAGCGACCGGATCAGGTCCCGGCCGACGGCCACCACCCACGTCGGCAGGATGTTGGCCAGGGCCATGAACAGCCCGCTCCCGGTGGCGGTGATCGCCGGGGCGTACTTGCGGATGATCTCCAACTGCGACAGCGGCCGCTCGGGCGAGAAGGCGCTGAACGTCTGGAGGATGGCGGCGACGGTGCCGATCAGCCCGAGCAGCGGGAACCACTCGGCCCCCTGGGACAGGTGGGCCAGCCAGCGGTCGGCCCCGGTGTCGAAGTCGCCCCGGTCCGGCCGCCACCGCAGGGCCCGCCAGGCCAGGGCCGTCTGGGACAGGAACAGGGCCGACCCGAGGGCCAGGATGACCCAGTCGATGGCCGACTCCCGGACACGGGCCAGGTAGTCCCGGCGGGCGTCGGCCGGGACGGCGGCGGCCACCAGCCCGGCCAACAGGACCGGGACCAGGACGAACGCGACCGGCAGGACGTGGTGGATCCAGAACCGGCGCACCGTCGGTCCCCCCCAGTCGGGGCCGCAGATGGACGCGGACGACGCAGATCAGACGATACCAAT
>JAIEQN010000645.1 GCA_019747685.1 Gemmataceae bacterium | reverse complement strand
TCGCCGAGCTGACCAAGGGGCTGCCGCCGGCCGACGCCAAGCTGGCCGACCTGATCCGCCAGCGGGCCGGGCGGGTGGCGGCGGTGAAGGCCGACGCCGCCGAGGGGGCCAAGGTGTTCGCCAAGAACTGCGCCGCCTGCCACCGGATCGGCGACCAGGGCGGGAAGGTCGCCCCGCAGCTCGACGGGGTCGGCAACCGCGGGGCCGAGCGACTGCTCGAAGACATCCTCGACCCGAACCGGAACGTCGACGCCGCGTTCCGGGCCCGGGTCGTGACGCTCACCGACGGGACGACCAAGACCGGGCTGATGCTCCGGGTCGAGGGCGTGGCAGTGGTGTTCGCCGACGCCGAGGGGAAGGAGTTCCGGGTGCCGGCGGGCGACATCGAGCAGAACCGCGAAACGGCCCTGTCGCCGATGCCGGCCAACTTCGGGGAGACCATCCCCGAGCCGGAGTTCTACCACCTGCTGGCGTACCTGCTGGAACAGAGGGCGAAGGAGCCGGCGAAACAATGACCAGGGGCGTGAGCCCCTGGTGTCTTCTTCTTCCGCCTGGCGGTCATGGTCATGAACGTCACCCACTTGCCGTCGTCGCCGAGCATGTGGGAGGTCATTACCTTCTCGTCCTTGTTCTTGATCTCGATCACGTCCTTCATCTTGGTCGGCTTGCCGGTGACCATGTGCGGCCCCTCGGTGTTCAGGGTCAGCTTGTTCCCCTCGACCGTCCCCTCGTACTGCCACAGCTCGGGGCCGGCCGAGCAGACGAAGGTGCCGACGTACTTGCCCTTCTTGGGGTCGTAGCCGATCTGCATCACCCCGGTCATCGGGACGCCCATCACCTCGCCCTTCATCTCGGACACCGCCCACAGCCCGCCGAGCAGCCGGACGGTCTCGGTCCCCTTCATCTTCACCGGCGGCTGGCCCGGGGCCATGACGCACTCGGCGTCGGTGGTCCACTCGCCGGCGAGCTGGGCCAGCCACTCGTGCTGCTTCTCGGGCGTCGGCAGCGGCGGGGCGTCGTCCGCCCGGACCGGCACCCCCAGCACCGCCAGCACCACCCCGACCGCCGCGACCGTCCGCATGACCGACCCCCCGTGCGTACCTCGACCCCGGCCGCCGACGCGGCGGCCGGCCGGGCCACACGATGACACGCCGGGCCGGGCCTGTGAAGGTCGGTTGCGGAGACGTGTTCGCCGTGACTACCAGTCGTTGCCGAGGACTTCTTGGCCGGCCGGGGTGACGGCCGCCCAGAACGTCTCGGGGGACACCCCCGGCCGGACCGTCCGGACGCTCCCGTCGAAGAGGGCGACGAGCATCCCGGCGGGGTGTGGGGTCTGGGGGACGGCCGTGTCGCACTCGTCCCCGACAGGCGACCGCCAAGGCCCGGAAACCACCGGCTCGGGGGTCCACAGCCGGGGTCGGACCTGGAACGTGACGCCGGGGCGGCTGGGGCGGGCGGCGGGCGGGGAGCCCGACGTGATCGGGTAGACATCCCCGGCCGTCCGCCCGTCGTCGATGATCCGACTGATCGGCAGTGTCCCGCCGTCAGCGAACGTCGGCCGCCGGACCGGTCGGCCCCAGGGGTCCGTCCACGAGTAAGCCGTGACGGTCGCCCCACACCGATAGTAGTGTTCGGCGAACCCGATCGTCTGCGACAGGCCGTCCAAGAACGTGCGGTCGAGCGACGGCCGTCCGACGAACACCTGTGCGTTACAGACGTAGGAGGTCGCGAACCGGCCGTCGTCAACTCCGATCGTCGCCAGCGACGGGTCGGCCGGGCTGCGGTAGACGGGCACGGCCGGCATCGGCCCGTCCCAGGCGTAGCGAACCACCTCGAGGTGCGGCAACAAGGCCTCGAACACGATCGGGTCGCAGGTGTAACTGCTGCTCACCCCGGACATCGACGGAGGGACCGGGCGTGGGTTGCCGTCGATCGTCGGCAAGTCGCCGCCCTGCTCGGTCGCCCGGTTGTGGAGGGCCAGGACAATTTGTCGCAGGTTGTTCGCGCTCTTCGTCCGGACGGCGGCCTCCCGAACCTGTTGGACCGCCGGGAGGAGCAGGCCGATCAGGACGGCCACGATGGCGACGACGATGATCAGCTCCAGCAGGGTGAATCCCGACCGTCGCATAGGTTCCTCCTCCGACCGCCAGGACGAGCGATGCCGCGGGCCCTGACCGAATCCGTCGGCCATCAGAGCCCACGGCACCGGCTCACTTCTTCTTGTTTTCGACGGTGGTGATTACATCGACCGTTTCCATCACCGGCATGCCGTTCTTGGTCGTACTCACGATCCACTGAAATTTGACGGTCGAACCGGGCTCGAACGGTACATCCTGGGCATCCTTCTCGGGACCTCCTTCCGCGAACCAGTTCCCCACTTGCCAAGTACACGTGAACCTGTTGCTCGTGAGCGCGGGCGTAATTTCGAATGAACCCTTCGTCGTCCCCTCCCGGTAGATCTTCAGAGCCACCTTGGTCACCGCCGGCGGGTTCGGGTAGTTCAGATACCCCTACACGTAGAACAGGCGTTTCATCCCCAGCGGGTTCGCCATGTCCTGCCACTCCGGGTAGGACCAGGTGACCTGATTCGGGGCCACACCCGTCTTATACGTGCTCCACTCCCACGGCGGCGGGGGCGGTTGGGCGAACACCTTGTCGGCCGTCGTCGCCAGCACGAGCATCCCGACCAGCAGGAGGAGGCAGGTCACGGTGCGGGTCATGAGTCGGCTCCGAGGTGAGGCAGAGGTGCGAAGCCGATGGGATATTAACCCCCCCCCGCCCCGGGGTTGTCAAGCGTAATTTTCTGGCATCCTGACACATTTACACAAGACGCCACCGGGCAACGGCTTGTGCATCTAGGCAGACGGGGAAATCGACCGAGTAAAAAGAAGTGGGCCGCGGGATTCGGCGGGGGACTCGCAAACCCCGCTATTCCCGCGGCCGTGGAGGAGGGTGTCTGATTGTCTCAGACCTTGTGGGCGGGACTCGCAACCGCCCACGGCTCCTTATCGAAGCACGGCCGGTGCCAATGCCAAATCGCCCGACCTGCGCAACCGAATTCCCGCCGTAATGCCTTGGCAGCGAATGGGTAAAAATTTATCGGGTGGTGAAGAATTTTTCACCCGGGGTTCCGGTCCACCAGAATTCACCGACCGCTGAACGATTCCGCAACAGGCCGGTGGGCGATTTTACCCAGGTCCCCGGATTGATCGCTACCGCCCCACCACCCGGGCCGCTTGCTCCTCCTTCAACGCCGCACTCAGGTGGGCCGCCCGCACCTCCGCCCGGAACCGGGCGTCCCCGGCCGCTACCGCCTCGACCTCGACCGTGAACGTCCGCACCTCCCCCGGCCGCAGCTCCCCGACCGACGGGAACGCCGCCTTCCCGGTGGCGTCGATCGCCGCGTCGGCCGCCCGAACGACCTTCAGCTCGGCCGGGGCGAACGCCGTCACCGCCACGTCCCGGGCCGGGACCGTCCCGGTGTTCCGCACCCGCACCTGGAACGCCGCCCGCTTGCCGACCTCCAACAGGCCCGGCGGGGTGGCCAGTTCCAGCACCACCGCCGGCGTCCCGGTGACGGCGACCACGCCCTCGGCCCGGGCCTCGATCGGGTCGCCCCCGCCGGCCGGGTCGGCCAGCACGGACACCGACATCGTGGTTCGTTCGGCCAGCTTGGCCCCTTCCAGGGTCAGGTTGAGCGTCCGCCGCTCGCCCGGCTTCAGGCTGTCGAGCCGCCACTCGACCGAGCCGGTCCCGGCCGCCCCGCCGCCGGCGTCCTTCAGCCGGACCTCCGACGGCAGCAACGCCCGCACGACGACATTTCCGACGGCCACCTCGCCGGCGTTGGCCACCGTCACCGCCCAGGCGAACGGCTGCCCCAGGTCGGCCACCTTCGGGCCGCCCACCTTGGCCGTCAGCTCGGCCCGGCGGACCTCGACCGACGCCCGGGTTTCCGGGGCCGTCAGGTTGCCGTCGGCGGTGGCGGTGCCCCGGACGGCGTACCGGCCGGCGGTCGTGGCCGTCAGCGGCAGGTCGAACGTCTTGGTCTGGCCGGGGGCCAGGGTGCCGGCGGCGAACTCGGCCCGGTCCTTCCCGTCGGCCGACTTGAACGCCCCGTCGAACAGCGCCCAGACGGTGGTGTTGGCGGCCGGGGTCGGGCCGCTGTTGGTGACGGCCAGCCGGACCGGGACGCGGGTGCCGGTGGCGGCATTGGGTGGAGCCTCGACGACCAGCCCGAGCTTGCCGGCCTCGATGCGGGTGGTGGCCTCCTTGCGGGCTTGCAGGTCGGCGGCGGACGCCTCGGCCGTCACCGTCACCGCCCCGAGCCGGGCCGGCAGCACCTTCAGCGTCACCACCTGCTTGGCCCCGGCGGCGGCCGGCGGCAGCTCGAAGACCAGGGCATTCCCGTCCCGCCGGGCCGGGGGCGGGTCGGCCGATTCCAGCTTGGCCCCGTCGGACAGGCTAACCCGCACGCCCACCCGGCCGCCCTCGACGGCCCCGGTGTTGTTCACGTTCACCGTCACCGGGAAGGCCCCGGCCGGGCCGGCCACCGGCGGGGCGGCCACGTCCACCGCCAGCCCCGGGGCGGCCCACTCGACCACCGCCTCCCGCCGGCCGACCACCTTCCCCGGGCCGGTCCCCGTTTCCGGCGGCTTGACCACCTCGACCAGCACCCGGGACTTGCCCGGCCGGGCCGCCGGCTGCACCAGCCGGACGGCGGCCGCCCCGTCGGCGTCGACCGGGGCCTCGGCGTCCTTCGCGGCCGTGCCCGACTGGCTGACCCCGGCCCGCCCGACCAGGACCGCCGGGGCGGCCCCGGCCTCGTCCAATAGGGTGTACCGGACCCGGTACTGCGGGGCCGCCGGGCCGTCCTGCTCGAAGCGCGTCACGGTGGTGGTCAGGGTGTGTTCGCCGCCGGCCCGGACGACGGCCGACGCCGGGAAGGAGAACCGCCCCTCGCCCCAGACGATCTTGGAGATCACCCGGCCCCGCTCCCAGTTGAACACGCCCGGGGCGTAGGCGGTGATCGTCGTCTCGCCGGGGACGGTGCCGGTGACGACGCAGAACGTCTGGCCGGCGCAAATCTCGACATCGTCCTTCGGGTCGTCGTTGCCGCGGGTGATGGTGGCCCCGGCGTACCGGGTGTAGGTGACGGCGTACTTGTTGTCGACCTTGTACCCGCGGCCGGCGTAGACCCCGCTCTCGTCCACCTCGATGATGTTCCCCGGGCCTTCGAGCAGCCACTCGACCCGGCGGCTGCGGCGGGGCTGGCCGTCCTTGTCGGAGACGGTGGCGACCAGGACGATCTGCGACCCGAGCGGGGCGGTGGCGTCGCGGGGGGTCACGTCGAGCCGGCAGGCCTTGGGGTCGAAGTCGCGGAAGTACCCGAACCGGGGCTTGGCGTGCTCCTGGCTGATCGGCCCGCCGGGCAGGTAGTACGGGAAGTACCCGGGGTTGTGGGAGTTGAAGCACCCGGCCGGCAGCAGGGCGAGCAGGGCGGCGACCGCGACGACCCGGCGGCGGGTCAGAGCCGGGCGGCGGGGCGCGGTTTTGACCCTCTCCCCTTGAGGGAGAGGGTGGGCGGCGAGCGGAGCGAGCCGACCGGGTGAGGGGACGGGTTCGCGTGGC
>JAIEQN010000152.1 GCA_019747685.1 Gemmataceae bacterium | reverse complement strand
CCAGGCGTTCCTCACCCTGGCGTGCATCAAGGTCTGCTCGTACCGCCTGCTCGACCGGTAAAGTTAGGGCTTCTTACGCTCCTCCTGGATTTGCTCGACCAGCTTGATCTGCTCGGCCACCTTCAGCTTGGTGTTATCCTCCAGCTTCTTTTGCTGGTCGGCGAACGCGGCCACCAGCTTCTCGCCGGCCGCCATCACAGCCGCCTGGTAATCCTCTTTGGCCTTTGTCAGCTCGGCGGCAACCGGATCGTCCACACCCGGCTTGGGCTTGTCCACGTTGGCGGCCGCGGACAGGAACACGACGGCCGCCGCGAGGAGAGCTATAGGTAGGCGAACCATGAGGCTTCTCCCGCGACAACCGAGCCTGCTGAACAAGGGATTACCCGGCCCGGGTAACGCCACCCCGACTCCCCGCTGGTCCGGCTAACCCTGAAGCATAACCATCCGTCCGGCCGGTCGCAAACGAATACCGTCTGCCGAACCCGCACACGCCGTCACGGCCTCGGCACCTGACTCGTAGGGTAGGCCGGACCTGGTAATTGCGTGCGGGTGGGTCCTCATTCCCGCCCCGCCTCAAACCTCACCTGAACGGCGGCCGGGCGGTGGCACCCGGGCGGTTTTCGCTCTACGGTTGAGCGAACCCGCGGCCGGAGCCCGACCCGTCATGCCGTTCGCCGGACGCATCTTCCTCGGCCGGTACGAGACCCGCCGGCTCCTCGGCGAGGGCGGCATGGGCCGCGTCTACCTCGCCCGCCAGACCGACACCGGCCGCGAGGTCGTCGTCAAGGTGATGCACGAGCACATCGCCACCGACCCCAAGTTCCGCGACCGGTTCGAGCGCGAAACCGTCCTCATGGCCCGGTTCCGCCACCCCGGGGCCGTCACCCTCTACGACGCCAGCCTGTCCGACCCGAACGGGCCGTGCATCGTCATGGAGTACATCAAGGGGGTGAACCTCGAAACCCTGCTGGCCAAGAACGGGCGGATGGGGCCGGCCCGGGTCGGGCGGGTCGTCGGCGAGCTGTGCGAGGTGCTCCAGGCCGCCCACGACGAGGGGATCATCCACCGCGACCTGAAGCCGGCCAACCTGATGATCGTCGACCCCGACACCCCCCGGGAGCGGGTCAAGGTGATGGACTTCGGGCTGGCCAAGCTGGTCGGGGCCGACGCCGCCCGCAAGAAGGTGACGGACACGAACGTCGATTTCGCGGTCGGTACGCCCGGGTACATCTGCCCGGAGCAGGTCCGCGGCGAGGAGATGGACCACCGTGGGGACTTGTACTCCGTCGGCGTGATGATGTACGAGCTGCTGACCGGGCGGGTGCCGTTCGAGGGGCCCTCGAGCATGGACGTGCTGTTGGCCCACGCCACCGAGCCGCCGCCGGCGTTCGCCGAGGTCGGGGCCGGCGGGCGGGTCCCGGCCGAGGTCGAGCGGCTGGTCATGGACTGCCTGGCGAAGGACCCGGCCGACCGGCCGCAGAGTGCGCAAGAGCTGGCGGAGCGATTCGACACCGCGCTGGCCCGGGCCGAGAGCCGGGCCGAGCGGCGGGGCGAGCCGGTGGAACCGTTCGCCGAGGAGATCGTGGACGAGGACATCCCGCGGGGGCCGTCGAGGGTGACGACGGCGATCCTGGCGCACCCGGCCCGGGAGACCAAGACGAACGCCGGCCGGGATGCGGATGCGCTGCCGTTCTTCCTGGCGGCGTGGATGCCGGAGGCGGTGGCCCTCATCAAGCTGCGGGGGTTCGTCCACGCGGCCGGGGGCGAGGTGGTGGAGAGCGTGCCCGGGCGGGTGAGGGTGCGGCTCGGCGGGCGGGGCGGGGCGGCGTCGGGGACGCTGTCGTGGTTCGGGCTGCGGAAGGCGACCGGCCCGCTCGACCTGGAATTGCACCTCCGGCCGGCCGACCCGGCCCACCCCGGCCGGCTGTCGGTCCACGTCCTGTTCCGGCCGAGCCAGCCGTCGCTCTTGGGCGACCAGGCCTGGCGGGACAAGTGTACCCAGGTGTTCGTCGAGCTGCGGTCGTACCTCATGGGCCGGGCGGAGTAGTTCCGGAAGACCCCTCCCCCGCAGGGAGAGGGGGAAAAAGGGACCAGGGGCTGGCGCCCCTGGCTACCGTCCGTCGCCGCTCCGCGGCTCAGGAAGCCCGAGTCCCGGAGGGGCGGTAGCACGTAGCCAGGGGCGCAAGCCCCTGGTCGGCGTCACCACCCCTCGTCCCGGCTCGCCTCCCACTCGGCCCGCTCGTCCAGTGCGGCGATGTCGGCACGGTTCGCCCCGAACAACCCGACCCGCACCCCGTGCCGGCGGAAGACGCCGTTCGTCAGCCCGTTCACCGCCAGCATGGCCACGAGACCGATCACCCCCACGACCCCGAGGATCAGCACCAACGCCTCGCCGTTGTCCCGGGCCAGCCCGGTGGAGATCGCCACGACGTAGCCGACGACGAGGGCGACTTGGGCCAGCATCGCCCCGTGCAGGAGCCGCTGGTACAGGGCGACGGTCCGGAGGGCGGCGGGGGAGTGGGTCGGTTCGGGGCGCGGGTCCACGGCGGCTCCGGGGCGGGGGGTCAGCCTACGGACGACGGCGGGGCCGGCCGATTCCACCGAGGTCCGGTGGCACGGGCCTCCCGGCCTGTGCGAAGTCAACACAGGCCGGGAGGCCTGTGCCACCGGACCTAGATTGGGACGCCACCGCCCGACCACTCGCGTTGGCACGGTCGGCCGGACCGGGTAAAATCCGGCGGGTTCGGTTCCGCCGGAGGTGGGCCATGATCGCCGGGGTGTTGGCCGGGGTGCTGCTCGCCGCCGGCCCGGCCGACTTCGGCCCGACGGACGCCAAGAAGGACGCCCTGGCCCGGTACGGGGCCGGGCTGTGGCAGGCCCGCCGGGACCGGCTCCTGTCCGCCGCCAAGTCGCACGAGGCCGCCGCCAAGCAAGACCCGGAGGCCGTCGCCCCGCGGCGGGAGTTGGTCAAGCTGTACGCCCAGCTCGGCCGCGAGCCGGACGCCGTCAAGATGGCCCGGGCGGTGCTGGCGAAGGAGCCGCACGACGCCGAGACGGCCCACACCCTCGCCACCCTCTTGGCCGACGCCGGCGAGCTGAAGGAGGCCGTCGCTGCGGCCAAGCTCGCCGCCGAACACCTCGACCCCGATACCCGCCCGGACCGGGCGCTGGCCGTCCTCCGCGACTTGGCGGCGCTGATCAACAAGGCCGGCGAGCCGGCCGCCGCGGTCGCCCCGCTGCGGACCGCCGCCGAGCTGTTCACCGACCGCAAGAAGGCCGTCGTCGCGTCCGGCTACTACACCGCCGCGGAGGCCGACGCCGAAGCCGCCGACACCCTCGAACGGCTCGGCAAGGTGCTGGTCAAGGCCGGGAAGCCGGCCGACGCCGTCACCGCGTTCCAATCCGCCGCGAAGCTGGCCGCCGAACCGGCCGTCGCCGCCCGGCTCGACTGGAACCTGTCCGCGGCGCACCAGGCCGCCGGCGACCCGGCCGCCGCCCTGGCCCGGCTCGAAGCGTTCCTCAAGCTCAAGCCGATCGCCGTCGAGCCCTACGAGCGGTACGCCAAGCTCCTCCGCGACACCGGCCGGGCCGCGGCCGTCGTCCCCAGCCTGCAACGGCTGTCCGAGCGAGACCCGAAGAACCTGCCGCTGCGGGCGGTCCTCGCCGCCGAGGCCGCCGGCGACCCGGACGCCCGGCCCGAGGCCGACGCCCTGTTCGGCCGGTTGGCGGCCGAAACCGCCGACCCGAAGGTCGTGCGGGTCGCCGTCCGGTCGCACGTCGAGACCGGCCGGGCGAACCTGATCCTCGCCGACCTCGATCGGGTGTACAAGGTCCTCAAGCCGGACCGCGACGACCCGCCGGCCGAGGGCGACACGACGTTCGCCGCCGACCGGGCCGCGGCCCTGACCGAGGCCCTCCGGGCCGAACCCGACTGGACCGCCGCGGTCCTGCGGGCGGCCGCCGACGACCTCCGGGCCGGGACCACCCATTCCTACCCGACCTGGCACCTGCTCGGCACCCTGGCCGGCCGGGCCGGGAAGCTCGACCTGGCCGCCGCCCAGTTCCGCCAGGCCGTCCAGGCGGCCCCGTTCGGGCCGGCCCGGGTCGAGTCCTACGCCCGGCTGATGGACATCCTCTGGCGGCTCCGCCGGCACCGGGAGATCGCCGACTTGTGCCGGGAGGGGCTGCGGGCCCGGCGGTCCGGGGTGGCCGAGGTGTTCTTCAACTACCACCTGGCCTACGCCCTGGCCGAGTTGGGCGAGGCCGACGCCGCCCTGGCCGCCGCCGACGCCGCCATCGCCCAGGCCGGGGACACCGACCGGCTGGCCGTCCGGCTGCGGAAGGTGTACGCCCTCAA
Organism: Gemmataceae bacterium; assembly: GCA_019747685.1. Classification (GTDB taxonomy): domain Bacteria; phylum Planctomycetota; class Planctomycetia; order Gemmatales; family Gemmataceae; genus Urbifossiella. The sequence goes on along the minus strand of JAIEQN010000152.1, from coordinate 1,261 downwards.
GTCCCTCGGCCGGTGGGACGAAGCGGTGCAACTCGGCAAGCGGCTGCTGGCCGAGGCCGACCCCGGCGACCGGAACCGGGTCCGGTACGTCCTGGCGGCGGCCCTGTGGGGGGCCGGCGACCGGACCGCCGCCGAGGCCGAGTTGCGGGCCATCCTCGACGCCGACCCGGACCACGCCGGGGCGTGCAACGACCTCGGGTATCACTTGGCCGAGCAGGGCCGCGACCTGCCCGAGGCCGAACGCCTGATCCGGAACGCCCTGGCGATCGACCGGGCCGACCGGCGGAAGGCCGGTGACCCCGAGCCGGAGAACGCCGCCTACCTCGACAGCCTCGGCTGGGTGCTGTTCCGCAAGGGCGACCTCCCCGCCGCCCGGGCCGCGCTGGAGAAGGCGTCGGCCATCCCGGACGGGGCGGCCGACGCCGTCGTCTGGGACCACCTGGGCGACGTGCTGTTCCGGCTCGGGGAGAAGTCGAAGGCCAAGGCCGTGTGGGAGAAGGCGGCCGGGATGTACCAGACCGACCCCCGGGGCAAGCGGGACGGCCGGGCCGACGAGCTGGCGAAGAAGCTGAAGCGGGTGTCGTGACCGGGCGGGGGCGTGAACGCTTTTTTCGCCCTCTCCCCTTGGGGGAGAGGGCAGCGGCACGCAGTGCCGCGGGTGAGGGGACGGGCCGAAGCACGTGCGAGGGAAAGGCGGTGTGGGGCGCGCCCCCCCGCCCCCCGCCCCCGCGCCCCCGGCCCAACCGCAAGGGGGAATGGGGGGGGGGCCATCATTTGCTGACAGACAGGGTTTAGTGGCCGGTCTATAAGGATATCCAAAGAATGTTGGAGTAATGAAATGTTGAAAATGAATGCAATGAAAGTTAAATATTGAAAGGAATTAGATGTTTCAAGAATTACATTTTCCATGTCAAAGGATACAACCGCAACGGTAGGGTCAGTTCCATTTTTGTGATTTTTCCTGTCCCTATCGCGCTCTTCCTTGCACTCTAGCTTTTTAGATAAGTGGTCCAGATATTTGAGTTCCTCCTCTTCGGACGGTGTTGGAGTCAGTTTCATTTCTTTGCAGTAATCACAGCGATCTTTCTTCGGTTTGTGAAAAGCGATGTTAAATTTTGTGATGAAAATATCTCTGTATTTGCTTTCAGTAGTGACATGATTATTGGTGTAGATTTCTTTATACATCTGAAACATCTTCTTTAGACTAAGTTCGGTTTCTAAGAACTCTTTCTTTGTATTGGCGCGGTTGTAGTGGCTCTCC
>JAIEQN010001136.1 GCA_019747685.1 Gemmataceae bacterium | reverse complement strand
GGCGGGCGGCCCGCGGCCGCCCGCCCCCCCCCCCACGCCCAACACGGCCGGTATCAGCTCGCGTTGGCAATCGCGTCGAAGATGACGCCCACCGGTAGGATGATCCCCGGCGACAGCGAGCGCCACCAAGCCGGCTTTCGCCCGGCCCCGCCACCCGTCCCGCCGCTGGTCGGCTTCCCTGCTGCTCAGGTACACTTCGGCCGGCCTGCCGTCGGCCTCCAATGCCCTCACGTCTTGGTAAGTGGCCCCGATGATGCCGGCGGAGAACATCCACCAACCGCCCACGCAGGCGGCTTGAAGTCCTCAGATCGGACAGCCGGCGAGATAATAGACGACGACCGCCGTGCCGGCGGCCCCGACGACCGCCAGCGCGACGAGCCACCCCTTCCACCGCCCGGCCGCTGGGCCGTCCGTGGCCATCTGCCTTCCTCCGCCGAGCGAACCGGGGGGTTGACGCCCCCCGCTCGCCCGATCGACTACGCCTTCCGGGCCGGGAGCTTCCACGACCCGGGGGTCGGGGCCGGGCTGACCGGGACCGACGACTCCAGGGTCAGGCCCGGCGGCATGGTGGCGTCGTTGGCCGCCAGGGCGTCGTCCCACTTCAGCGTCTTGCAGGCGTAGGCCGCGTTCCGCCCCAGGATGGCCGTGAACGTCGACTCGGTCACCGCCTTCAGCTCGTTCAGCGGCCGGCCGGCCCGGATGCTGTTGAGCAGGTCGATGTGCTCCTGGACGTAGGCGTCCCGGTCGTCGCTGCCGACCTCCTCCCGGCCGATCCGGTACTGGTCCACCCGGCACGTCCCCTTCGTCCCGACGATCGTCTCGGAGATGTCGTTGTCGCCCGGGATGTGCCGGCAGTACGACGCCAGCCGGACCCCGTTCGGGTAGTCGTACTCGACCGCGAAGTGGTCCCAAATCTGGCCGACCTCGGCCGGCTCGCCGACCGGCCGGGTGGCCCGCCCGCCGAACCCGACGGCCCGGACCGGGTGGGCCTGCATCACCCAGTTGACCACGTCCAGGTTGTGGACGTGCTGCTCGACGATGTGGTCGCCGCACAGCCAGAGGAAGTGGTACCAGTTGCGGACCTGGTAGTGGGCGTCCTTCTCGCCGGGCCGCCGCTCGTTGAACCAGATGCCGCTGCCGTTCCACGCACAGCGGGCCGCCCGGATGTCGCCGATGGCCCCGTCGTGAATCTTCTTGATGGTCTCGATGTACCCCTTCTGGTGCCGCCGCTGGGTGCCGGCCACGATGGCGATGTTCTTCCGCTTCGACTCGTCGACCAGCTCGAAGCACTTGCGGATGCCGGCCGCGTCGACGGCCACCGGCTTCTCGCAGAAAACGTTCTTGCCGGCCCGGACGGCGGCTTCGAGGTGCAGCGGCCGGAACCCCGGCGGGGTGGCCAGGATGACCAGGTCGACCCCGGCGCCCAAGACCTTCTGGTAGGCGTCCAGCCCGTCGAAGACGGTGTCCGGGGTGAGCTTCACCTGGGCCGCGTACTTGAAGAACGGGCTCTTCTCGTCCTTCTTGTTGGGGTCCTTAGACTTCCGGTCGACGGCCCGGAACTGGTCGGCGGCCGCCTGGGCCCGCTCCTTGAAGGCGTCGGCCACGGCCACGATCTCGACCTTACCGTTGCCGGGGTTGAGGACATCCTCGGCGTCGAGGATGTTCCGGACGGCCCCGGTGCCGCGGCCGCCGCAGCCGATCAGCCCGACCTTGATCGTCTCGTTCCCGGCGGCGAACGCCCCGGCCAGGTTGACACTCGCGGCCGCCCCGGCGGACGCCGCCGCGGCCTTCAGGAAGTCCCGCCGGTCGGCGGTCGGTCGCATCGACATGAGTAACTCCTCACGGGAAAAGGGAAGTTTCGAGTTCCGAGTTTCAAGTCTAAAGTCTGAGCGATTCGGGCTGGTGGTCCGGCGGGAGGGCCGGTCCCCCGACTCGAAACTTCAAACTCGAAACTCGAAACTATTCCGCCTTCTTGACGACCTTCGGCTTCAGCCCCACGAGTTCGGGCTGCTCGTCCTCGGCGATGACCACCCGGAACCCGATCACGTCCATCCGGGTCAGCCACCAGATGCTCTGCGGCTCCTGCGGGTCCCACTTCATCCACGTCTTCTCGCTCACCCGGCGGGCGGCCGACCGGCACCGCTCGGCCTTGTCCGCCCACGACCCGCCCCGGACCACGTGCGACCACTTGTCGGCCGTCGGCACGGTGACGGGCCGGATGCTCAGCCTCTGGGCGGCGGACCGCTCGTAGGCCTTCGGGTCGTACTGGTCGAGGGTCCATTCCCAGACGTTCCCGTACAGGTCGTGCAGCCCGAACGGGTTCGGCTTGCGGGTCCCGACCTTATGGGTACACCCCTTGATCTTGTCCGGGAAGTTTTCCTCGTCCACCGAGTTGTTCTTGTACCAGGCGTACTCGTCCAGCTCGGCCGGGTCGTCGCCGAAGGAGTAGGCGGCGTCGCCCTTCCCGCCCCGGGCGGCGTACTCCCACTCGGCCTCGGTCGGCAGCCGGTACGCCTTGCCGGTCTTGGTCCGCAGCCAGTTGCAGAAAGCCATCGCCGCGTGGTGGGTCATGCACAGGGCCGGGTGCCCCTCCCGGCCGTGGTCGTAGGTCTCGTCCACGAACGTGTTGGTCGGGCGGGTGACGGCGTCCGGGCCGAAGTCCTTGGCCCGCTCCTCGTTCGCCACCGGGTAGTCCGAGTCGTACCAGAAGCAGTCGTACACGTCCCAGGTGATCTCGCACTTGCCCATCCAGAACCCGCCGACCTTGACCCGGTGGGCCGGCCCCTCGATCGGCTCCCGCCCGGCCTCGGCCTCCGGGCTGCCCATGGTGAACTCGCCGCCCGGGACGTAGACCATGTCGAACTTGCCGGCCAGCGGGACCTTCTCGATCCGCTTGACCTTGGCCTTGGTCTTCGGGTCGATCTCCTCGTGCTCGATGACCCGGACGGCCCTGACCGATTCGGTGAAGTTGGTCTTGGCCGGCGGCTTGGCGGCGGGGGCGGGTTGTTCGGCGGCCGGGGCCGCCAAGGCGGCGACAACGAGGGCGGGGAAAAGTGCGAGCGCGCGGGGGAGCATCCTGATAGAGTCTCCGATGGGGGGGCCGCTGTCAACCGGCCGCCGGCGGGAAGGCGGGACCGAACCGGGAGGGGGCGATGGTCGGGTGGGTCGGGCTGGTCGGGTTATTGTACCAGCCGGCGGCGGTCCCGGCCCGGTACGAGTTCGAATCCAAGCACATGGGAACGACCTTCCGGGTCGTCCAGTACGCGGACGACGCCGACGCCGCCAAGCGGGCCGCCGACGCGGCCTTCGCCCGGGTGGCCGCCCTTGACGAGGTGATGAGCGACTACAAGCGGGACAGCGAGCTGAACCGACTGTGCGCCGCGTTCAAGTCGGCCGTCGGCGACCCGATCAAGGTCGGCGACGACCTGTTCTTCGTGCTGTTCCAGGCCGAGCAGCTTTCCAAGGCGTCGGACGGGGCGTTCGACGTGACCGTCGGGCCGGTGGTCCAGCTCTGGCGACACGCCCGGCGGACGCAGCAACTCCCCGACGAGGACGAACTCGCGGCGGCCCTGGCGAAGGTCGGGTACAAAAAGGTACAGCTCGACCCGGCCCGGCAGACGGTCAAGCTGCTTGTCCCCGGGATGCAGCTCGACCTCGGCGGGATCGCCAAGGGGTACGCAGCGGACGAGGCGTTGAAGCTCCTGCGGGAGAAGCACGGCATCACCCGGGCCTTGGTCGCAGCGGCCGGTGACATCACGTGCGGCGACCCGCCGCCCGGCCGGGACTACTGGGCGGTGGACATCGCCCCGATCGCCAAGGGGCAGAAGCCCCGGCCGCTGCGGCTGGCGAACGCCGCCGTCTCGACCTCCGGCGACTTGGAGCAGTTCGTGGAGATCGGCGGCGTTCGGTACTCCCACATCGTCGACCCGAAGACCGGCCTCGGGCTGACCGGCCGGCGGAGCGCCACCGTCGTCGCCCCGAAGGGGATCACCGCGGACAGCATGACGAAGGCCGTCATGGTCCTGCCGACGGACGCCGGACTATCATTGGTGGAGAAGGCGCCCGGGGCGGCGGCCTACCTCGCCACCGTCGGCCCGGGCGAGGCGGTGGCCGAGCGGGAGTCGAAGCGGTTCGCCCTGTACCGGCCGAGGTGACGGCGGCGGTTTCCCCCAACCGGAGGTACGACCGTGGACGAGCTGATCAAGTCGGTGGCGGCCCGGGCGGGCATCTCGGAGGAGCAGGCCAAGAAGGCCGTCCAGTCGGTGGTCGAGTTCCTGAAGGCCAAGTTCCCCGCGATCGGCGGGCAGCTCGAGGGCCTGATCCAGGGCGGCGGGGGCGGGCTGGGCGACATCGCCGGCAAGATCGGCGGGATGCTCGGCGGCGGGAAGGGGTGAAGCACAGGCCGGGACGCCTGTGCCACCGAGTGGTTGCTTCTGGTGGCACAGGCCTCCCGGCCTGTGTATGCCTACACCCGGTCGAACGTCCGGTCCCACTCGGGCAGCCTGTCACCCAACTCGTCTCCGCTCCCGGCCCGCAACGTCACGTGCCCGACCTTCCGGCCGGGCCGGGGGTCCTTGCCGTAGTCGTGCAACCGGGCCCCGGGGTGCCGGAGCACGTCGGCCGCCGGAGGGACGGCCCCGATGAAGTTGTACATCGCCGAGTGGCCGACCGCCGCACACGACCCGAGCGGCAGCCCGCACACCGCCCGGACGTGGTTCTCGAACTGGCTGGTGGCCGCCCCCTCGATCGTCCAGTGGCCGCTGTTGTGGACCCGCGGGGCCATCTCGTTGGCCAACAGCCGCGGCCCGTCCTGGAACCACTCGACCGCCAACACCCCGACGTAACCGAGTTCCGCCAGGATGCGGCCGGCGTACTCGGCCGCCCGCTCGGCCAGCTCCTCGGCCGTGTCCCCGGCCGGGGCGAGCGACCGGTGCAGGATGCCGTCCCGGTGTTCGTTCTCGACCAGCGGGTACGTCAGAACCTGCCCGTCCCGGCCGCGGACGGCGAGGACCGATAGCTCGCGGTCGAACGGGACGAACCCTTCCAGGATGAGCGGCCGGCCGCCCAGCTTCTCCCACGCCGCCTCGGCGTCGGCCGGGGTGCGGATGACGACTTGACCCTTGCCGTCGTAGCCGAACCGGCGGGTCTTGAGGACCGCCGGCAGGCCGATCTCCCGGACCGCGTTGTCGAACTCGTGGCGGTGCTCGACGGCCGCGAACGGCGGGGTCGGGATGCCGAGGGACTGGAAGAAGGTCTTCTCGGAAAGCCGGTCCTGGGAGACTTCGAGGGCGGTCGGCGGCGGGTAGACCGGGACCCGCTCGGCCAGCCACCGGGCCGACGCCACCGGGACGTTCTCGAACTCGTAGGTGACGGCATCGGACGACCGGGCCAACTGGTATAGGGCTTGGTAGTCGTCGAACTCGCCGCGGACGTGGGGGCAGACTTGGCCGGCGCACGGGTCGGCGGCCGGGTCGAGGACGGAGGGGCGGACGCCGAGCGGGTACGCCGCCAGGGCCAGCATCCGCCCGAGCTGCCCGCCGCCGAGGATTCCGAGACGCATGGCCCGTCCCAAGTCGTCAGGTCGCAAGTCGTAAAGTCAGTATCGGGACTTTACGACT
>JAIEQN010001139.1 GCA_019747685.1 Gemmataceae bacterium | reverse complement strand
GTGACCAATCGCGCCACCCACACCCCGGCCAGCACCGCCATCCCGACCTTCGCGTAGAACCAGGCCAGCGCCCCGGCGACCGGCGGGAGGTCGGCGAACGGCTTGAGGACGACCGCCATCACCGGCGGGTTCGGGTACTCGTGCACCCCGACGTAGACGTTCCCGCCGGCGAACAGCTCGTGAATCATCCCCCGCCAGCGGAGGAACGCCGACCGGGTCTGCTGCCCACCGTCGCCCGGCTTCTGGACCTTCGCGGCGTACTTCAGGCTCATCGCCACCACGAGGGCGGCGACGACGACGAGGAAGGCCGGCCGGAACCACGGCCGGGCCGGGGCCGACGCCGAGACCACGACCGCGGGCAGGCCGAAGGGGAGCTGGAGCCGCATCGCCGGACGATACGCCGGCCGGGACGGGCGGGTCAAGCGGAAGGGGTTTACGCGGCCGGCTCGACGGTGACGGCCAGGGGCTGGGCGCCGCGGGACTTGGCGGCCGGGTCGGGGCCGGCCGAGTGAATCTGGTCGGCCTTCAGCTCGGCCAGCTCCAGCGCCCCGAGCCAGACGACGCTCCGGCCCTTCTCGTGGGCCTCCAGCATCAGCTCGAAGCACTTCGGGACCGGATACCCGAACACCTTCTGCAACACCAGCATGACCCAGTCCATGCCGTTGAGGTCGTCGTTGTGCAGGACGACGGCATACGGCGGCTGCCGCCGGGTTTTGGTGTCGGCGTCCGTCTCCGGCAGTACGTCCGGCAGGGAGGTGGCCATGACGACCCTCACGAGTTGACGAGCCGTCCTAACTCCTCGTGTATCAGCCCGTTGGTGACCAGGCTGTCGTGGCGGAACGGGTCGAACGGGCCGCCGGCCGCCCCGGTCACCCGGCCGCCGGCCTCGGCCACCAGCACCGCCCCGGCGCACACGTCCCAGGCCCAGTTGTCGAACGCCCAGTACCCGTCGAACCGGCCGGCCGCGACGTAAGCGAGGCTCAGGGCGCTCGACCCGTTCCGCCGCAGGGACTGGGCCTCGGCCGACACCTTCCGCCACACCTCCAGGTTCCGCAACTGCCGGTCGTAGTTGGCCGGGAACCCGGTGCCGATCATCCCGTCCCGGACCGACGCCACCGAGCTGACCCGCATCGGCTTGCCGTTGAGCGTTGCCCCGTGCCCGGCGGCCGCCGCGAACAACTCGTCCAGCCGCGGGTCGAGGATCACCCCGACGACGGGCCGGCCGTCGGCCCAGAGGCCGATCGAGACGCAGTACGCGGGTACGTCATGCACATAGTTGGCCGTCCCGTCCAGGGGGTCGACCACCCAGGTCGGCGGCGACCCCGGGGCCGGCCGGGTGGCCTCGATCGGCTTGCCGACCGCTTCTTCTTCACCGAGAAACTGGTGCCCTGGGAACCGGCGGAGCAGGTACGACTTGACCGCCTCTTGCGACGCCAGGTCGGCTTCGGAGACGAGGTCGGCCCGGCCCTTCTCGCGGGCGGTGAACCGGCCCCGCCAGGATTCGAGGACCTCCGCCCCGAGGCCGGCGGCCAGCTTCGCGGCGTCCAAGCAGTCCGGGAGGTCGAGCGGCATCCGGTCCAGTTTAGGGAGGGCGACCGTCGAAGGCCCGATCGCCGCCCGGCCGCGGAGCCGCAGCCCGTCCACCTCGATCACCACCCGCCCCGGCTCGTCCCGCACCCACTCGAACGTGCCCGCGTCCCAGCGGGTGACACTCCCGCGTCCGCCGGAGACCGGCCCCTCGTAATCGAGGTACATCAGCCGGTGGTCGGCCGCCGGCTCGGCCGGGACGGACGCGCCCGGCAGCGGCTCGGCGAGCAGCCGCCAGGCCCGGAGGACATTGCCGGCTTCGAGGAACAGGTCCCAGTGGCGGGCCGGCCAGTCGTGTTCGAGAATCGCGTACCGGGGCACCGCGGCGGCCCGTAACATGGGGGTTGGTCCGCCGGTTCCGGCGGGCCCCGGACTTGGGCTACGCCGGCCCGGCCGGGGATGGTAACCTACGCCGGGGTGGCGGCACAATGGCCAAGAGCGACAAGAAGGACGCCGACGGCGGGCTGGTGAACATCTGCCGCAACCGCCGGGCCACCCACGACTACGAGATCGCCGACCGGCTGGAGTGCGGCATCGTCCTGGTCGGGACCGAGGTGAAGAGCCTGCGGGAGGGGTACGGCAACCTGGACGACGCCTACGCCAAGGTCGAGCGGGACGAGGTCTGGTTGGTGGGGGCGGAAATCCCCGAGTACACCCACGGGAACCGGCTGAACCACCAGCCGAAGCGGCCGCGGAAGCTCTTGTTGCACCGCCGGGAGATCGCCAAGTTCGCCGGCAAGGCTTCGGAGCGCGGCTTCACCCTGGTGCCCTTGCGGATGTACTTCAAGGACGGCCGGGCGAAGGTGGAGCTGGGCGTCGGCAAGGGGAAGCAGGCCCACGACAAGCGGCAGTCGATGAAGACGGCTGACGCCAAGCGGGACATCGCCCGGGCGATGGCTTCGAGGAAACGGAAGTAGATACCGGCCACAGATGAAGACAGGAGAGACACAGATCAAGACAACATCAAAATTAGTTTTGTCTTGATCTGTGTCTCTCCTGTCTTCATCTGTGGCCGGTGTTGTTCCCTCACCGCCCACGGAGGGTCGCGGTGCGGCTGGTCGCCCTGGTCGAGGCGGTCGATCACGTCTGCTGCCGGTATCGGCTGGCGGCGTTCCGCGGCCCGCTCGAAGCCGCCGGTCACTCGCTCGACCTCCGGCCGCTGCCGCGGTCGTGGGCCGGGCGGCTGGCCCTCGGCCGGGACCTCGCCGGGTACGACGCCGTCGTCCTCCAGCGAAAGTTGCTACCACGCATCCCGCTGGCTCTGCTCCGCCGGCGGGTCCGGCGGCTCATCTTCGACTTCGACGACGCCGTCTGGCTCCGCGACTCGTACAGCCCGAAGGGCTTTACCGACGCCCGCCGGGGCCGACGGTTCCGGGCGGTGGTGGGGGCGTCCGACTTGGTGGTCGCCGGGAACGACTACCTCGCGGCCGAGGCCCGGCGGTGGACGACGCCGGCCCGGGTCGTCGTGATCCCGACGTGTGTGGACATGGGGCGGTACGACTCGGGTTCCGGGTTCCGGGTTCCGGGTTCCGGGTTGAACTTGGTGTGGGTCGGGTCGTCCAGCACCCTCCGCGGGCTGGAGCAGTTCCGGCCGACCCTCGCGGCCATCGGCCGGTCTGTCCCTGGGGTCCGCCTCAAGCTCATCTGCGACCGGTTCATCGACATCGATCACCTGCCGGTCGACCGGTGCCCGTGGGACGAGCGGACCGAGCCGGCCGAGATCGCGGCGGCCGATGTCGGCATCGGCTGGGTCCCGGACGACCCGTGGAGCCGCGGCAAGTGCGGGCTGAAGGTCCTCCAGTACCAGGCGGCCGGGCTGCCGGTGGTGGCCAACCCGGTCGGGGTGCAAGCCGACTTCGTCCGCGACGGCGAGACCGGCTTCCGGGCGACGACCACCGAGCAATGGGTCCACGCCGTCCGGGCGCTGGCGGCCGACCCGGGGTTGCGGCACCGGCTCGGGGCCGAGGGCCGGCGGTGGGTCGAGGCCGGGTACAGCGTCGAGGCCGGTGCCCGGATGTGGGTTGAGGCCCTGGACCGGCTGGCCCGGGTCCGGAAGGCAGGGTGAATCGCGCACAGGCCGGGAGGCCTGTGCCACCGGGAAGCAAGGATGCTCAGTCACTTCCTCCGCAAGCTCGGTTCGTTCGGCCGGCCGGCCGGGTCGGTCCGCCTCGGCGGCCGGCGGTGGCAGCTCGCCCCGGATGCCGGCGGGTTCGTCCCCGATCTCGACGGGTGGATCGCCGACGGTCTGGCGGAAGTGGTCAAGGAGAACCCGTACCGGACCGTCTACCGGGTCGAACTGCCGGGCGGGGCGGTGTTCGTGAAGCGGTGCCGGGTGAGGGGCTTCCGGGCGTGGTGGCGGGAGGTGCTGCGGCCGCCGAAGGCCCGGCTGGAGTTCGACAACGCCCTCGCCCTGCTCGCCCGCGGCATCCCGACCGCCCGGCCGGTCGCCTGGGGGCGGGTCGATTCCCTCTGGCCCGGCGAAAGTGCCCTCGTCACCGAGGAGTTCGCGGGGGTGCCGCTCCTCCGGGTGCTGGAAGGGCCGTTGACGGCGGCCGGCCGGCGGGAACTGGCCGTCACCCTCGGCCGGTTCTTCGCCCGGCTCCACGACGCCGGCGTCGTCCACCCCGACCCGCACCCGGGCAACGTCCTGATCGCCCCGGACGGCCGGCTCGCCCTGCTCGACGTGCATGCGGTTCGATTCGGGTACTCGCTCGGCTGGCCGGATTTCCGCGCGAACTTGGTCCTCCTCAACCGCTGGTTCCAGCTCCGGGCCTCGCGCGCCGACCGGCACCGGTTCTGGCGGGCCTACCTCGCGGCCCGGGCCACGCTGGCCGAGGGTCGGGCGCGCGGGGGGCGTGAGCCCCCTGTTTCTTCGACCCAACAGGGGGCTCACGCCCCCCGCTCGCCAAGACCCGACGCCGTCCGCGAGGTCGAACGGTACACCGCGGCCTCGAACCTCCGGTTCTGGGCCGGGCGGGTGTCTCGGTGCCGGGGCACCAACCGCCACTTCCGGCGGGTGAAGGCCGGGGCCGTCCGCGGTTGGGCGGTCCGCGACCTGCCCGAGGAATTCCTCCGGGAATTCCTCGCCGACCCGGCCGCCCTGTTCCGCCGGCCCGGGGTGCGGGTGCTGAAGGACTCGCGGACTTCGACCGTGGCCGCCCTCGACCTGCCGACGCCCGCTGGCCCGCGGCCGGTCGTCCTCAAGCGGGTGAACGTCCGGCGGTGGCACGAGCCGGTCAAGAACCTGTTCCGGCCGTCGGCCGTCGTCCGGTCGTGGGTCAACGGCCACACCCTCCGCGACCGCTGGCTGCCGACGCCCCGGCCGTTGGCCGCCGTCCACGTCTACCGCCACGGGCTGCCGGCCGAGGGCTACCTGCTCACCGAGCTGGTGCACGGGGCGGTCGAGCTGACGGACGCCGTCCCCGACCTCCGGGCCGTCGCCGGCCGGCTGGCCCGGCTCGTCCGCCAGATGCACGACCGGCACGTCTCCCACCGCGACCTGAAGGCCGCGAACGTGTTGCTCGAACACGGCTCGACGCCGACGCTGATCGACCTCGTCGGGGTGCGGGTCGGCCGGGCGGTGTCGTTCCGCCAGAGGGCGAAGGAGCTGGCCCGGCTCAACGCCAGCTTCCTGTCATCCCCCCGGGTCCGCCACGCCGACCGGCTGCGGTTCCTGCGGGCCTACCTCGCCGCGGGCGGGCGCCGCCCGGAGGGCTGGAAGGACTGGTGGCGGGCGGTGGCCGGGGCGACGGCCGCGAAGGTGAGGAAAAATCGCCGGTCCGGTCGGCCGCTGGCCTGACCGTCACGACCGATTCGGCCGGCGAATTGTGAAGACCCGGCCCCCGCCCGGCCGATCCTTCCCGGCGTCAACTGGTCTGGCACCGCCGGCCGGGGTTGGGGTATCGTCCCCGGCCCGGGTCGGTCCGTGTCACGGGGCACCCCGCGATGCCGCTCCCGCTTTGCACCCGTGCCGGCCGCCGGCTGGCCGCCTCCGTCGCCGCGGCGG
>JAIEQN010000496.1 GCA_019747685.1 Gemmataceae bacterium | reverse complement strand
GCCCCCGGGAACTTCTGGCCGTCGGTCTTCGGCCCGACCAGCACCGGCATCGCCATCCACTCCTCGGCGAACCGCCGATACACGTCCACCATCGTCCGGGTCTCGTCCTCCGCCTCCTTCGCCGAGGCGTGGGCCGTGTGCCCCTCCTGCCACAGGAACTCGGCCGTCCGCAGGAACAGCCGGGTCCGCATCTCCCAGCGGACGACGTTGCACCACTGGTTGATGAGCAGCGGCAGGTCGCGGTAGCTCTGCACCCAGTCCTTGTAGGTCTTCCAGATGATCGTCTCGGAGGTCGGCCGGATGATGAGCGGCTCGTCGAGTTCGGCCGACTTGTCGACGTGCAGCGGCTTGCCCGGCTCGGCCTTCAGCCGGTAGTGGGTGACGACCGCGCACTCCTTGGCGAACCCCTCGGCCATCTGCTCCTCCTTGGCCAGGTAGCTCATCGGGATGAAGAGCGGGAAGTAGGCGTTGACGTGGCCGGTGTCTTTGAAGAGCCGGTCCAGGGCCCGCTGCATCTTCTCCCACAGGGCGTACCCGGTCGGCTTGATGACCATGCACCCGCGGACGTCCGAGTTGTCGGCCAGCCCGGCCTGCCGGACGACGTCCAGGTACCACTGCGGGTAGTTGGCCGCCCGGGGGGTGATCTTGTCGGCCATGACGGCTCCTGGAAGGCGAGCCGGGGGACGTGAGTCCCCCGGAGGTGTTCGGTGTGGCGTCGTTATACGGACACCCCGGCCGGGCCGGCGTTCGCCGGCCGGCGGGTAGTGACCCGGTCTGGTCTTGGTGGCACAGGCCTCCCGGCCTGTGCGCACAGGCCGGGAGGCCTGTGCCACCAAACCGAGGCGTTCGCCGGCCGGCGGTTTCCCGGCCCGGGCGGCGCCGGGTGTTAACTTTCGACAACGCCATTCTCATATAACAAAAATTTGGAAGATCACTTGTATTACCCCGCGCGGGCGGTCATAATCCCGCTGTCCACCCGGGGTCCCCCCGACCCCGAAACGCCCCCGGGCCCGCCCCGCCGTCACCCCCGTGACCCCGGGCCCGGCCGACCCCGAGTCGCCGCCCCCCCGCCGACTCCCGACCCCCAGAGACCTCCCGCCGCGGGCCGCCCGCCGGCTCGGCGCCGGTGCGGGTGTACCCCGCTCCGCGGCGGATTGGTTTGTCCAGGAGTACGCCGTGTCCAAGATTCGCGCGCTGTTCGCCGCCGCGGCCGTGGTCGTCGCCACCGCCGCCCCTGCCCCGGCCGCCTTCCAGGCCATCGACTTCGCCGCCCCGACGGTCGACTTCACCAACGGCCAGTGGAGCCTCGGGTTCGCCTTCCAGGCGAACGTCAACGTCGACGTGACGGCCCTCGGGTTTTACGACGACGGGATGAACGGGCTGACCGAGAGCCACGACGTGGGCATCTACGACGGCATGGGGGTGCTCCTGGCCTCGACCACGGTGACCAACGCCGACGGGCTGACCGGGTGGTTCCGGTACCACGCCATCCCGACCCTGTCGCTGACCGCCGGGGAGACCTACTACATCGCCGCCACCACCGGGCTCGAGAACTACACCTGGGACCCGATCGGGCCGATGGTCGACCCGTCGATCACCTTCCTCGAGGACCGGTTCGTGCTGAGCAGCACCCTGGCTTTCCCGGTCGACGGCCCGAGCGAGGTGTTCGGCTGGTTCGGGCCGAACATGATGCTCGACACGGCGGCGGTGCCGGCCCCGGCCGGGCTGGTCCTACTGGGGGCGGCCGCCCCGGTCCTCGGGCTGCGGCGGGCCCTGCGGCGGAAGGTCGCCTAAGCTCGGGCACACTCGCCAACCCCGCGGGGCCGCCGGACCACCCGGCGGCCCCGGTTTCGCGCGGGGCCGTAATCGTAGGGGATTTTCCGAATTTTTCGGTTTTAGTTCTTGAACTGCCCCGGCCGGCTCGTCAAGATACACCCGTCACAGTCGTGTCCCGATTCGGCGACACCGGCCCCGGCCGGTGCGACCTCGCGGGCGGCGGAATGCCGCCACCTTCGCCCGGACACGACTCACCCCCGGGGTTCCGCACCCCGAGTTCCGCCCGAGCCCGCCTCGCCGCCGCCCACGCGTCGTCGACCGGCTCGCCCCCGAGTCGTCGCCCCCCGCCGACTCACGACCGCCCAGGGATCCGACCGCGGCCACCCCGCCGGCGCCGTGCCGGCGCGCCGCGGCTGGTTCATACCGAGGAGGGATCTCCGTGAATCGCATCTGGACGATGGCCGCGGCCGCCGTGGCCGCCCTGGCCGTGGCCGCCCCGGCGCCGGCGGCGACGCTGAACACGTTCGAGCGGGGCTGGTACGACAGCACCGGGTTCCACGACCCGGCCAACGACAACTACATCTCCGGCCAACTGAGCGGGACCGAGTACCACGACTTCTTCGTCTTCGACCTGACCGGGGTGTCCGGGCCGCTCACCAGCGCCTCGGTGACGGCGTTCAACCCCGACTTCAACAACGACTCGGGCGGCGGCCCGCTGACGTTCACCCTGTACGACTACACCGGGTCGATCACCGACCTGATCAACGGGACCGGCGGGGTGGCCGCGTTCGCCGACCTGGGGTCGGGCACCGCCCTCGGGTCGGTGGTGGTGTCCGACGCGGACGACGGGGCGTTCGTGACCGTCTCCCTGAACGCCGCCGGGCTGGCCTACCTGAACGCCAACCTGGGCGGCGAGGTGGCGATCGGCGGGGCGCTGGCCCCGCTGGACTTCGTCGGGTTCCAGTACGTGTACGGGTTCAGCGGCAGCGGCGACCCGGCCGACGGGAACACCTTCCTGACGTTCGACACCGGGGCCGCCGTGCCGGCCCCGGCCGGGCTGGTCCTGCTGGCCGCCGCCGCCCCGGTCCTCGGCCTGCGGCGGGCCCTCCGCCGCAAGCTGGCCTAAGCCCGGGCACACCTGCCAACCCCGCGGGGCCGCCGGACGATCCGGCGGCCCCGCCGCGTTCCGGCCCGGCGCGGGCGGCCGGTCCGACCCCGGTGGGGCTCCGTTCGGCGGTTTCGGCCCATCGACCGGTTACACCACCCGCAGTAACCGGAATGCCGGTGTCCCCGGCCGAACCGGCCCCGCCGTACCTACGATTCGGGCCGGGTTCAGGCCCGACAGGAACGCCCGGCGGCAGATTCGGAAAATCGCGAAAAACTGTTGTAGCCCCTTGAAGCCCTTTCCCGGGGCTGGTACAGTCTCCATCGCACCAGGGAATTGTGTACCTGTTGTCGCCCAAGCCCACCCGCCGCCGCCCCTCGCGCCGTCGGCCCAGCTTGCCGGAGTCGTCGCCCGACGCCGACTCAACACACCCCAACCTTCCGGCCGTGGGACGGCCCGCCGGCGTCGTGCTCGTGCGGATACTCCCCACCCCCGCGGCAAAGGTTAGTTAGGAGCACCGTGATGATTCGGATTCGGACCCTGGCCGCCGCCCTGCTCGGGCTGGCGGTCGTCCCGGCGGCTCAAGCCGCCGTCCTGAGCGCCGGCAGCTTGGTCGTCACCGTCCGGGACGACAACGGCGCCATCGCCAGCGTGACCAACAACGGCATCGAGTACTACGCCCAGGGGACGTTCGTCGCCGACTACGGCATCCAGATCAACGGCGACAACACCACCTTCGCCTCGAACACGATCTACGGGGCCTCCCCGATCACCGTGACGAGCGTGGCCGGCGGGGGCGGGGTCGGCGACAGCATCACCGTAATCGGGAGCTACATGGGGCTCGAGTTCAGCCGGACGTACACCCTGCTCTCGGCCGACACCTACCGGACGGTGACCACCTGGTCGAACACCAGCGGCGCGGACGTGACGTTGCAGCTGTTCGATACGTTCGACCCGGACCAGGGGATCGACCAGGGGCTGGGGTTCAACACGATCAACGACGTGAACGCCGACGGCAACGCCCTGACCGCGACCGCCGGCACCGAGACCGTGATGGCGTTCAACCCGACCCTCGGGTCCGCCCTCGGGTTCCAGCCCGATTTCGCCCTGGGCATCTTCACCGGGGCCCAGCTGGACGCCTTCCTGGCCGGCCCGTACGACCCGAACGGGGCCGACCAGGACATCGGCTACTCGATCGCCCGGTCGGTGTTCGTGGCCGTCGGCGACTCCGGCCAGCTCGCCTTCGACCAGACGTTCACCGGGGCGGCGGTGCCGGCCCCGGCCGGGCTGGTGCTGCTGGCGGCGGCGGCCCCGGTGTTCGGCCTGCGGCGGGTCCTCCGCCGGAAGGTCGCCTAAGTCTCGGGCAAACGTGCTAACCCCGCGGGGCCGCCGGAGAACCCGGCGGCCCCGCCGCTTTTCCCGCCGGCGGTTTCCCGTACCCGCCCGGCCCGGGCCGGCGTACCCTCACCTCGTCCCCCTTCCCCGGACCGGCCGGGGTCCCCTTGCGGAGCGGGTCATGACGCGGCAGGCGCGAACGGCCGTCGGGCTGGCGGCCGGGCTGGCGGTGGCGGTCGCCGTCCTCCCCGGGTGCGGCAACAAGTCCGAGCCGACCACCGACCCGGGTGCCGGGGGCGGGGGCGGGTCGGCCGAGCGGATGAAGGCGATGATGGGCGGCGGCCCGGGCGGGCCGGGCGGGTACTCCGACAAGATGAAGGGCGCGGGCGGACCCGCCCCGCCGGGCGGGGCCGGCGACCCGGGTTCCGCAGCCGCCCCGGCCGACCCCGACCTGCCGACCCCGCCACCGGCCGGGAGGGTCCAGTTCCCGGCCGGGAGCGTCCGGGTGGCGGCCGCCCGGCTGGCCAGCGAGAACAACCTGAAGCAGATCATGCTGGCGATGCACCAGTTCCACGACGCCCACCAGTTCTTCCCGGTCGGGCTGTACGACGCCTCGGGGGCCAAGCCGGGCCTCGGCTGGCGGGTGGCGATCCTGCCGTTCCTCGGGGAAGACGCCCTGTACCGGCAGTTCAAGCTGGACCAGGCGTGGGACTCGGAGGCCAACAAGAAGCTGATCCGGCAGATGCCGAAGGTGTTCGGGGTGGCCGGGTCGGACCTGGCCGACGGGCTGACGTACTACCGGGCGGTGGTCGGCCCGGGCGCGGCCCTGACCCCCCCGCCGGCCGGGACGCCCGGGGCGCCGGCCCCCGGCGGGCGGATGGTGGCGATCAGCGACGGCACGGCGAACACGGCCGTGATCGCGGAGGCGGCCGAGCCGGCCGTCTGGACCCGCCCGGACCGGCTGGCGTTCGGGCCGGACGAGCCGCTGCCGAAGTTCGGCGGGCTGTTCGGCGACCGGTTCTTCGTCGGGATGGCCGACGGCAGCGTCCGGCCGATCCCGAAGAGCACCGACGAGAAGGTGATCCGGGCGCTGTTCTCGGCCCGGGGCGGCGAGGTGTTCGAGATGCCGGGGCCGAACTGACGACGGGCGTTCGACCTGCCATCGTCTCAGGAGTCAGGGGGCGGGAGTCAGTCGAACCACGATTCGTGTTGACTAACTCCCGCCCCCTGACTCCTTCCTGAAAAGCAACCGGGCCCGGGGACAAGCCCGGGCCCGTCGTGCCCGTCCGGGCGAGGGGGGTTGCGGCCGCGGGCGGGGCGGCCGGCACCGGTTCGACCCGGCGACCCGCCCCGTTCCGCGGCCGCTCC
>JAIEQN010000179.1 GCA_019747685.1 Gemmataceae bacterium | reverse complement strand
CTCCGCCTCGGCGTACCAGGCCGACCGCCGGCCGTCCTCGGCCCGCGGCGGGCGGCCGACCAGGAACCGGTTGGTCAGCCCGACGGCCCCCCGGAGGACGGCCACGGCGACCATCAGGGTGACCGGCAGGAAGGCGGCGGCGGCGAGCGCAACTGGGAGCATGGCGAACCTTTATGTGAAGGGAGCCCGGACGGTCCGGGCCGAGGGGGGAGGGCTAACCGGCGGACATCACTAGTGTAGCATTCGACGGTGAGCCTGGTGTGAAAGTTCCCGGGTACGGAGGCGGTCAGGCGTGGGCGATCCGGCGGGCGGGCGGGCGGTTGCGGCCCGGCTGGCAGTCCTCATGTTCGGGTTCTACTTCGGCCTCGGGGCGTGGGTTCCTACCCTCTCGACGTACCTCATGTCCAGCCCGGATCGGGGCGGGCTGGGGCTGCCGACCGCCGAGGTCGGGCTGGTCTACTCGACCTTCGCCTTCGGCGGAATGCTCGCGCCGCTGGTGATCGGCCTCTTGACCGACCGGCTGTTCCGCGGCGAGCGGGTCCTGGGGGTGGCGTGCCTCGTGTCGGCCGGTCTGGCCTACGCGGCGGCGGTCTGGTGCGACGCCTCGTTCCCGGGGATGGAGGCGGCCTACCGGGCCGCCCCCGACCCGGCCACGGCCGACGACGACCCGGCCGTCCGGCGGGCGGCGGCCGAGGCCTTCGGCCGGCTCTTCGCCCTGATGCTCGGGTACGCCGTCCTGCTCCAGCTCGCCATGACCCTGACCACGGTGGTAACGCTCCGCAACCTGGCCGACCCGACCCGGTCGTTCGCCCGGGTGCGGCTGTGGGGGACGGTCGGGTGGATCGCGGCCGGGGCGGCGGTGCAAGAAATCTTCCGCCCGGCCACGACCGATGTGCTCTACCTGGCGGCGGCGGCCGCGGGGGTCGCCGGGGTGTACGCCTTCACCCTCCCGGCGACCCCGCCGCGGGGGACCGGCCGGTCGGTCGGGGAGATGCTCGGGCTGCCGGCCCTCGGGCTGTTCCGGGACCGGTCGTTCGGGGTGTTCGTGGCGGCCGCGTTCGTGACGACGGCCGCGAACCAGTTCTACGTCGTCTACGGCAACCGGTACCTGATCGACCACCACGTCTACAAGCCGGCCCTGACCATGACCCTGGCCCAGGTGGTCGAGGTCGGGTGCATGTTCTCGATCCCGCTCTTCGACCCGAAGCACCGGATGAAGCTGCTGATGGCGGTCGGGCTGGGCGGGTACGCCATGCGGGGGGCGGTGATGGCCGCCGGGTGGGTGCCGGCGGTGGTGGCGGTCGGGGTGCCGATGCACGGCTGGGGCTACACGTTCTTCTTCATCGTGGCCTCGACGTACCTCGACCGGGAGGCCCCGCCGCACCTGCGGGCGAGTGCCCAGGGGATCATCACCTTCGTCTCCGGCGGGGTCGGGACGTGGGTCGGGAACCTGTTCGCCGGGTGGGTGGTCGATCGCTACCGGGTGGGCACGGCGGTCGATTGGGGAGCGGTGTGGGTCGTCCCGCTTGGCGTCTGTGTGGTGGTGCTGGTGGCGTTCGTGGTGTTGTTCCGGCCGCCGGCGGAGCGGAACGAGCGGATCGGTTGACCAGGGGCTCACGCCCCTGGCTACGCGCCGTCGCCGCTCCGCGGCTCAAGACCGCCCGCGCCCCGGAGGGGCGGGGAGCGCGTAGCCAGGGGCGTGAGCCCCTGGCCCGAAAGCCGAGGGTACGATGTCCCGCTTCTTCAAGTACAAGTCGGCCGCCGACCTCGAAGCCGAGAACGCCCGGCTCGGTCTGGACCTCCGATTCACCGAGGACGTAGCGCCGCTGTGGCAGCCGCTCGCGGTCGGCGGGCGGGCGGTCGGCAACCGGTGGTGCGTGCAGCCGATGGAGGGGTGCGACGGCGACCCCGACGGCCGGCCGGGCGAGCTGACCGCCCGGCGGTACGTCCGGTTCGGCGACGGCGGGGCCAAGCTGATCTGGGGTGAGGCCTGCGCGGTCACGGAGGAGGCCCGGGCCAACCCCCGCCAGCTCTGGCTGCACGAGGGCAACAAGGCCGACTACGCCCGGATGGTGGCCGACTGCCGGCAGGCCCACCGGGCCGCCAACGGCGATGACTCGGACCTGCTCGTCGGCCTGCAACTGACCCACTCCGGCCGGTACAGCTACCGCCGGCCGGTCATCGCCTGCCACGACCCGCTGCTCGTCGGCCGCTACAAGGTGACGGCCGACACGCCCCTCGTCACCGATGACGAACTGGCCCGGCTGGTGGACGACTACGTCACGGCGGCGAAGCTGGCGGTCGAGGTGGGCTTCGACTTCCTCGACGTGAAGCAGTGCCACCGGTACTTGCTGAGCGAGCTGCTCGGCGCCCGGAACCGGCCCGGCCGGTACGGCGGGTCGTTCGAGAATCGGACCCGGCTGGCCCGGGATGTCCTCGCCGCCATCCGGGCGGCGGTGCCGGGCCACGTCCTCCTGGCCACCCGGCTGAACGTCTTCGACGGCATCGCCTTCAAGATGCCGGGCGTGCCCGAGGACTGGTCGCCGCCGCTCGTCAACGGCTGGGGGATGAGTGAGACCGACCCGTTCACGCCCGACCTCGCGGAGCCGCTGCGCTGGGTGGCCGAGATGCGACAACTGGGTGTCACTCTGGTCAACGTGACGCTGGGCAATCCGTACGCGCAGCCGCACTACGGCCGGCCGTTCGAGTACCCGCCGCCGGACGGGTACGAGTCACCCGAACACCCGCTGATCGGGGTGGACCGCCACTTTAAGGCCACCGAAGTCATCCAGCGGGCCAACCCGGACCTGGCCGTCGTTGGCACGGGGTACAGCTACCTGCAAGAGTTCCTGCCACAGGCGGGGGCGGCCAACGGCCGGGACGGGCGGGTGACGTTCGTGGGCGTCGGCCGGGCGAGCCTGGCCCAGCCGGACTGGGTCCGGCAGCTCCGGGACCACGGCAAGCTCGACCGCAAGCGGGTCTGCCGGACGTTCTCGTACTGCACCGCCCTGATGCGGGCCAAGGACCACCCGCTCGGCCAGTACCCGACCGGCTGCCCGCCATTCGACAAGGACGGCTACGCCGCGGTCTGGCAGGAGGTCCAGCAGTTGCGGACGAGACAGTAGGCTCCAATGTCGGACGGCACGGAGCGAATACCGAGACGGCGGGGTGTCTCGGGGAGAACGATGATGACATACACTCGCGAGCAGAAGAAGTGTGTCGGATCGTTCCTAATCAAAGTCCGCGATGGTGGGTAAGATTTTACGGAGGTAGAGCTTCAGGTCTACCCCGTTCTCGAGGTGCATGGTCTGATTGAAAGGTGGTACCCGGATCCGCCTTCTGTAGGCCAGGGCGACCACAGTATCATTTACAACGGTTGGCGCGAGCAGAGCATGAGCCTCGTTTTAACCTCCATCGGTCGAGACTTCGTGTTGTGCAACGACGAGCGGAAACTGCGGGCTGGCAAGTTCGTTCTACCTAAAGAGGTGCCGTGGCACGATCGGTGGCCTTGGAAACAGTGGTGGTTGCCGATGGCGGCCGCCGTGGTCACCTTCCTAGCGCTCGAAGCCGTCAAGGCCGTCTTCCTGAGCCGTCCCGCTCAACATCAGGTATCGGAACCTGTAAAGTAAGGCCCGACACTATGGGTAGGCGTAAGCGGCTGCCGACGTTGGGGCCGAAAGCGAAGCCCAAGTTTCGGGTCGGGGACTGGGTGGTGTGGGTCTCCGGCCCGTCCCGGCTCCCGGCCTTGGTGATCGGCGACATCGGCCCGGTCGGCCACGACCGGGTGCGGTTCTACCGGCTCCGGCAGCCGATCTGGTACGGCAAGCCGGTCGAAACCGAGATGGCCGAGCTGTACCTCGAACCGGCCACCCAGGCCGACCTCGACAGCCGGTGGCCGCCGGACGAGCCGCCCGAGGACCGCTACCCGATCGACAAGACCTTCGACGAGTAGCCCATGCGCCCGAACCCGGTGAAGAAGCTGTTGATGGCCGGCAAGCCGGCGGTCGGCACCTGGCTGACCCTGGGCAGCCCGCTGGCCGCCCGGTTTCTGGCCCGCGGCGGGTGGGACTACCTGACCGTCGACACCGAGCACAACGCCATCGGCATCGAGGCCGCGGCCAACTGCTACGCGGCCGTCGCCGAGGTCGGCGGGGTGGCCCTGTGTCGGGTCCCGGCCGGCCGCCACGACCACATCAAGCGGGCACTGGACACCGGGGCCCACGGGGTCGTCGTCCCGATGGTCAACACCCGGGCCGAGGCCGAGGAAGCCGTCGCGGCGTGCTTCTACCCGCCTCGGGGCAACCGCAGCGTCGGCGGGTCGGCCCACGCCCTGAACTTCGGGGCCACCCCGGCCGACTACTACGCCCGGGCGAACGACGAGTTGCTCGTCGTCCTCCAATGCGAGCACATTACCGCCGTCCGGAACTTCGAGCAGGTGTTCTCGGTCCCAGGGATCGACGCCGTGTTCGTCGGGCCGAACGACCTGGCCGCCAGTATGCGGTCGGCCGACGGGAAGCCGCCCCCGCCGGCCGAGTTCGACGAGGCCCTGGCGACCGTCCTGGCCGGGTGCAAGAAGCTCGGGGTGGCCGCCGGGCTGCACACGTTCAGCGCCGAGGAAGCCCGCCGGCGGATCGCCGACGGGTGGCAGTTCCTCGCGGTGGGGAGCGAGCTGCGGCTGATGCTCGACGCGGCCAACGGGGTGACTAACGCCCTCGGGTTGAAGAAGGCGGACAACCTGGTGAAGTACTGACCGGCGTCCCGGGTCGGTTCGCGCCGGATCTTAGGCCGGCCGAAAAAATCCGCCTTCCCGTGAATCGGCGTTGCCGCCCTGATTACACCTCCCGAGAACAGTTCTTGTCCCGCGCTCCGCGGCGTCGCCCGCGGGGGTCGGCCGCCCATCCGGCGGGACGGTCCCTCATCCGGGCCGCACGGCCCCACCTCGGAGATTCGCACCATGCGCCGCCTCGCCTTCGCCCTCGCCCTCGCCCTCGCCGCCGTGTGCGCGGCCGGCCGCTCCGACGCGGCCGTCATCCCCGGCCTGTTCAACACCGGCGTCGACGCCGCCGGGGTCGGCCTGCCCGACGGCACCGTCGGCGACCCGCACTACTCCCTGATCATCGTCCCCGGCGGGACGACCGAAATCCTGGTCCGCACCTCGGCCGGCGGGTTCCCGATCCCGCCGTACTTCGTCGGGGACGAGACCACCTCCACCTGGATCGGGCCGAACAACGACTTCATCCTCGACGGCCCGGAGGGGACCTACGTCTACCGGACCACCTTCGACCTGACCGGCCTCGACCCGTCGACCGCGGTCATCACCGGCGGGTGGTCGACCGACAACAACGGGGTGGACATCCTGATCAACGGCGTCTCGACCGGGTACACGACCGCGTTCGAGCAGTTCGCGATCGGCTTCGCCGACTTCACGATCTCGGACGGGTTCGTGGACGGGATCAACACCCTCGACTTCGTGGTGAACAACGGCGGCGGGCCGACCGCCCTGCGGGTCGAGCTGAGCGGGACGGCCGACCCGGCGGCGGTCCCGGCCCCGGCCGGGCT
>JAIEQN010001068.1 GCA_019747685.1 Gemmataceae bacterium | reverse complement strand
CCCCGCTCGCCGAAGTCGCTCCTACCCCTCCTCGTCGGCTCCGAGGGCACCCTCGCCGTGGTCGCCGGGGCCGAACTGGCGCTCGTCCCGCGGCCCAAGCACCGGGCCATCCTGGTGCCCCAGTTCGCCACCCTCGGGGCGGCCCTGGACGCGGTCGCCGCCTGCCTGGAACTGAAGCCGTCGGCCGTCGAGCTGATGGACCGGATGCTCCTCGACCTGGCCCGCGAGCAGCGGTCGCTCAAGGACACGATGGCCTTCGTCCGGGGCCGGCCGGAAGCGATCCTCATGGCCGAGTTCAGCGGCGACGACCCCCGCGAGGTCGCCGACCGGGTCCACGAACTCGACCGCCGGCTAAAGGCCGCCCCCGGGCTGGTCGCGTCCGTCCCGGCCCTCGACCCGGCCACCCGGGACCCGCTCTGGGACCTCCGCCGGGCCGCCCTGCCGCTCCTGTTCGGCATGGTCGGGGACCGCAAGCCGGTGACGTTCGTGGAGGACTGCGCGGTCGCCCCGGCCCGGCTGCCGGAGTTCGCCGCCCGGTTCCGGGAGGTGCTGCGGCGGCACGGCACGGACGGCGCGTTCTACGGCCACGCCTCGGCCGGCTGCCTGCACATCCGGCCGGTGCTGAACCTGCACGACCCGGCCGACGTGCGGGCCATGCGGGCGATCATGACCGATGTCGTCGCCCTGGTCGGCCAGTTCGGCGGCAGCCTGAGCGGCGAACACGGCGACGGGATGGCCCGGAGCGAGTGGAACCGGGCGATGTTCGGGCCGACCGTCTACGAGGCGTTCCGGCAGGTGAAGCGGGGCTTCGACCCGGGGAACGTGCTGAACCCGGGGAAGGTGGTGGACGGCCCGGCGATGGACGAGGGCCTGCGGGTCGAGCCCGGCCGGCCGCTGCCCGAGGCGCCGACCGCCTTCGACTACGGCCGGCAGGGCGGGTTCTTCCGGAGCATCGAGCTGTGCAACGGGGTCGGCGTGTGCCGGAAGACCCAGGGCGGGGCGATGTGCCCGTCGTACCGGGTGACGCGGGACGAGCGCGACACGACCCGCGGCCGGGCGAACGCCCTGCGGGTCGCCCTGTTAGGCGATGAACGATCAACGATGAACGATGACCCCGGCGGCCGGTCGTCCTCATCGCTCATCGCTCATCGCTCATCGCTCGCTTCCCGCTGGGTCCACGAGGTGATGGACCTGTGCCTGTCGTGCAAGGCGTGCAAGGCCGAGTGCCCGAGCAACGTGGACGTGGCCAAGCTGAAGGCCGAGTTCCTGCACGCCTACTACGCCGGCCGGCCCCGGCCGCTCGGCGACCTGCTGGTCAAGCACGTCCACCGGCTCTCGCCGCTGGCGGCCCGGTTCGCGGGCGTCGGGAACTGGCTGGCCCGGCGGGGGTGGGTCCGGCGGGCGCTCGAAGGGGCGGCCGGGATCGACCGCCGGCGGAGCCTGCCCGAGCTGCACCGGGACCA
Source organism: Gemmataceae bacterium (assembly GCA_019747685.1). GTDB lineage: Bacteria > Planctomycetota > Planctomycetia > Gemmatales > Gemmataceae > Urbifossiella. The sequence continues at coordinate 4,090 of JAIEQN010001068.1, read as the reverse complement.
CTTCCGGAGGTGGTTTGCCCGGCGAGCCGGGAGCGTGAGCGACCGGAGGAACCCCCCTCCGGTCGCTCACGCTCCCGGCTCGCCAGCTTCCGGGGACTCACGTCCCCCGGCTCGCCGGCTCATCCTGTTGGACGACTGCTTCACCACGTTCCAGGAGCCGCACATCGGCCGGGCGGCCGTCACCCTGCTCGAACGGGCCGGTTACGCCGTCGAACTCGCCGGGGTCTGTTGCGGCCGGGCGATGATCTCGAAAGGCTTCCTCGCCGACGCGCGGCGGCTGGCCGCGGACGGGGTCGCCAAGCTCGACCGGTACGCCGCGGCGGGGGTGCCGATCCTGGGGCTGGAGCCGAGCTGCCTGCTGACCCTGGCCGACGAGTGGCCGGAGCTGGTCCCGGGGCCGGCGGCCCGGCGGGTGGCGGCGGCCGCCGAGCTGGCCGACGGCTGGCTGGCCCGGCAGGTCCGAGACAACGGCCTGTCACTCGACCTGCCGGCCGGCGGCGGGAAGGCCCTGCTACACGCCCACTGCCACCAGAAAGCACTGGTCGGCCCCGGCGGGTCGGCCGACGCCCTGCGGCTGGTCCCGGGTCTGGACGTGACCGTCCTCGATGCCGGCTGTTGCGGGATGGCGGGTGCGTTCGGGTACGAGAAGCGGCACTACGACGTGAGCGTGGCCGTCGCCAACCTGGCCCTGGTGCCGGCCCTCAAGGCCGACCCGGACGCCCTGGTGGTGGCGACGGGGACCTCGTGCCGGCACCAGGTCCGGGACCTCACGGGCCGCCCGGCCCTGCACCCGTTCGAAGTACTAGCCGGGGAAGGAGTCCGTTTGGGCCGATGACCCGCGGGCCGGGCCAGCTTCGAGCCGTCACGGCGCGTGCCGATCTGTAATATTATAATCCATTAGAATTTCTCGCAAGACAATGAAGCAAGTCAGGGTGGTCAGCAACATCAGGGCGACGATTACCGCGCGATCAAACAGCGGGCGTCGCATGAACCGGCCGACCCAACGGGCTATGCCCCTCGCCTCTGTCGATGGCGCGGTGCCGCGCGGGGCGGCGGGGGGACCCTCGGGCGGGGTGCAGATGAATATTCCGTCTATCGTGTCGTCAAGCTCCTGGACACGTCCTGCGTCGGTCACCGGTGCAGAGGCCGGGGTGCCGAGGACTGTTACTGCCACCGCACGGTCGAGCGGCAGCCCGCGTGCGTGGTAAACCGGGCCGAGCACACCCCGCATCCGGGCGTCCGGGGGTGGTGCCGGTTTGGGGGACTCGCCGGGGTCGCCGTCCGCTGGCACCACCGGGGTGTCGATCGTCGCGACCACCCGGATGCCTTCGTTGGCCGAGCGGCCCGGTTGGTCGGGGGATGCGGCCGCCTCGGACGACAGCGGGACCGCCCGGTAGTCGAACGCCGCGATGACGCGAACCCCCTCGTTCCGGCTCCTCTTCTCGCTCATGGTCGGTCACCGTAGGCGAAGTGGGCGCTCCTCGACCTTACTCCCATTGTACCAGAACTGTACGGCGTACCGGCCGGACCGCGGGAACCGGCAGTCCCGGATGCGGAACGGGATGCCGATGGCCTCCAGGGGGCTGACGCCGGCGAAATCGACCTCGTGTTCCGGGGTCTCGAACACCGCCCGCTCTGGTTCGTCATCGACATACGACACCCGGATCTGAACCCGTCCCTTCCCGTGGCAGTCGGACAGTACGAGGTAGACGCAGATCATCTCCCGCAAGAGCGGGTACGGCGGGTCGTCCAGGGGGACGATGTTGGTCATCAGGCAGTCGACGTGCGAGCAGGCCGGCCGGTCGGGGTCGGTGCGGATGTCGTCGCACAGGAGCATGTAGCGGACGGTCGGCGTCACAGCGGCACCCCGGGAGGTGGCCCGGGAGCAGTCTACCGGGGCGGCGGGGAGGCGGGCAAGGAAAAGCCGGGTGGACTACCGGAGGCCGTCCCGGAACGGGTCGGCCGGGTCGAGCAGGAGGGTCGCCTCGGCGGTGACGTAGGCCGCCCCGGTGATGCTCGGGAGGACCACGCCGGGCCGGTCGGCCGGCTCGATGGCCCCCTCGAAGACGCTGCCGCTGACGCTCTCCTGCCGCCACACCTCACCCGGCCGGAGCTTGCCGTCGGCGACGAGACACGCCAGCTTGGCGCTCGTCCCGGTCCCGCACGGCGACCGGTCGTAGGCCCCGCCCGGGCAGAGGACGAAGTTCCGGGCGTGGTTGGCCGGGTCGGCCGGCGGCCCGACCAGCTCGATGTGGTCGATCACCCCGCCGTCCGCCCCGGTGGCGCCGACCGCCTCCAGCGCCCGGCGGATGCGCCACGATACCGCCGTCAGCCGCTCGACGTTCCGGGCGTGCAGCTCCTCCCCGTGGTCGGCGGTCAGGAAGAACCAGTTCCCGCCCCAGGCCACGTCGCCCGTGACCCGCCCGAGGCCCGGCACCTCGACCGTCACGTCCTTCCGATGCCGGTAGCTCGGGACGTTCCGGACCGTCACCCGGTTGCGGTCGTGCAGGACCGCTGTGACGACCCCGACCGGGGTTTCGATGCGGTGTTCGCCCGGGCCGATCCGCCCGAGGTGGGCGAGCGTGACCGCCAGCCCGATCGTCCCGTGCCCGCACATCCCGAGCACGCCGACGTTGTTGAAGAAGACCACCCCGGCCGCGCACCCCGGCTCGGCCGGCTCACACAGTAAGGCCCCGACCAGCACGTCCGACCCGCGGGGCTCGTTGACCACCGCCGACCGGAATCGGTCGTGCCGCTCGCGGAAGACGCGGGCCTGGTCGGCGACCGACCCGCCCCCGAGGTCCGGCCCGCCGGAGACGACCACCCGGGTCGGCTCCCCGCCGGTGTGCGAATCGACGACCTGGACTCGAACCATGTTTCACCGCAGAGAGCGCAGAGGCCGCGGAGGATACAGAAGACAGAGGGGGCAGAATCATTCTGAACTCTGCGTCCTCCGCGTCCTCTGCGGTGAAATCCGCCTTCACCGGACCGGCCGGGTGGCGATGGCGGTCCGGATGATCCCGAGGATGTGGTCCCGCTCCTCCCCGACCAGCGGGAGCCGGGGCGGCCGGCACAGCTCCGTCCCGTACCCGCACTCGGCCGACGCCAGCTTGATGTACTGGACCAGCTTCGGGTGGGTGTCGAGGTGCAACAGCGGGGTGTACCACCGGTAGACGGCCCGGGCCTCCTCCCACTTGCCCGCCGACGCCAGGTCCCAGATCAGCCTGTTCTCGGCCGGGAAGGCGTTGACCAGTCCGCTCACCCACCCGACCGCCCCGAGCAGCATCGACTCCAGGAACAGGTCGTCCACCCCGGCGAAGACGACGTACCGGCCGCCGGTCAGGTTGACGATGTCCGTGATCCGCCGGGGGTTGTCGCTCGACTCCTTGACGCAGGCGAACTTCGGCTCGTCGGCCAGCTCGGCGAGCATCTCGGGGGTCACGTCCGTCTTATACGCCGGCGGGTTGTTGTAGACCATGACCGGCCGGTCGGTGGCCCCGGCGACGGCCCGGAAGTGGGCCAGGGTTTCCCGCCGGTCGCCGCTGTAGACCATCGGCGGCAGGACCATCAGCCCGTCGGCCCCGAGCCCGGCGGCGTCGGCCGCCCACCGGCACGCGCCCGCGGTGGTGTACTCGGCGACGCCGGTGAGGACCGGCACCCGCCCGCCGACGTGCTTCACGGTGGCCCGCAAGAGTTCCCGCTTCTCGCCGGGGTCGAGGGTAGTGTTCTCGCCGACGCTGCCCATCATGACGAGGCCGTGGACGCCGGCCGCCAGCAGGGCGTCGACGTGGGCCAGCGTCCCCGGGACGTTCAGCGCGTAGTCCGGGTGGAACTGGGTGCAGACGGCGGGGAAGACGCCGCGCCAGGAGACGGGCATGGGACCTCCGACGGTTCGTAGGGTGTGTCGAGCGGTCCGTCCGCGGACCGCGACGACGCACCGCGGGGGTAACGGTGGTGCGTCATCGCCTCGCCTGCGGCGAGCCTCGACACACCCTACGAGGCTCACCTCGCCGGCGCGTACACGCCCCGGAACCCGAGGTCGTCCCGGCGGTCGGTCGGCCGGGCCGACGCCCGGGCGGCGCTGCGGCAG
>JAIEQN010001040.1 GCA_019747685.1 Gemmataceae bacterium | reverse complement strand
GTCCGGGCGAACGCCGCCAGTTGGGTCATCCCGTCCCCGTACATCGTGTACCCCACCCGCGACCGCAGCCCGTCCGTCAGCCCCTGCCCGCCGACCGCCACCGCCACCCCCCGGGCCTCGGCCTCCCGGTAGAAGTCGGCGTACCCGGCCAGGAACCCGTCCGGGTCGACGACGTGGGTGGCCGACACCCACACCAGGGCCGGGCGGAGCCGGTCCAGGGCGGCCCGCAGGGCGGCCGTCGGGGTGTGCGGCCCGAGGTTGACCGCGTCCCAGCCGGCGTCCAGCAGGGTCATCTTGGCCAGCAGGGTCGGCAACAGGTAGTGGTCGTGCTCGGGGGCCCCGCCGACGGCCACCGGCCGGGCCGGCTCCGCGTTGGCCCGGAGGAAGCCCTTCAACTCGTACAGGGCCGACACCACCGCCTGCGTCACCCGGTGTTCCTGGACCACCCCGACCCGGCCGACCTCCCACCCGTGCCCCACCTCCCGCATCACCGGGGCGATCACCCGGTCGGCCAGGGTCTCGACCGACAGCCCGGCCCGGTAGGCGGCGTGCAGCAGCGAGCGGATGCGGTCGGCGTCGGCCGCCCCGGCCGCGTCGAGCAACTGCCGGGACAGCGCCTCCGGGTCCGGGGCCACCGTCCGGGGGACGAGCCGGCTCAGGTCAGCCCGGGGGAGGTCGCCCTCCCGGACCAGCCGGAGCACGTCTGCCACCAGCACCTTGCGGTGCCGGCCGGCGGTGACGTGGGCGGGCAGCACCCCGCCGTCCACCCACCGCTTGACGGTGGTGACGCTCACCCCCAGGGCCTCGGCCACCCGGGCGGTGCTGACGTAGCGGTCGGCGGGCGGGTTATCCGGACGATTCATGCGGTCACGGCGGCCGGGCCGCGTCGGGCTGTTGTCCCATGATAGTCCGGGCCGACCCGCGAGTACAATTCCCCCGACCAGTCCGTAATTCTTATCCGGTTACGCCCCTTCGCCTTCGGGACGGGTCGTCCGATCGTCTTTCGTCTACCCCCTTGACTGCCGGCTCGGGCCTGACAAGATTATTGAGGGGATTCGGACGTTTTGGACGTTTTGAACCCCGGTTGAACTCGCCCGGTCGCCGGCCCATCGACAACCCCGGACCGACGCCGCCGCGTCCCGACCTGATGGAGGCGGGTGATGACCAGCGACCCCGTTGGCCCGGCGACCCGGCGGGTCCACCGGACGGCCGACCGGCCCGCTTACGTCTACCACCCGGCGTTCGCCCGGCCGGACGCCGCCCGGGCGTTCGACGCCGGACTCCTCCTGACCGACCCGGTCGACTACGCCGGCCGATACATGCCGGACGAGGCCACCCGGGAGCACGCCCGGCGGATGCACTTCGCGGCCCACCGGCTCCACACCGCCCGCACCCCGGCCGCCCGGGCCGCCTGGCAGGCCACCTACTTCGGCCTCCGCGACCGCATCGTCCTCGGCAACCGCAAGCTCATCTACCGGGCGGTCCGCCGGCGAATGGCCGTCTCCAGCCGGGCCGACGACATGATCGGCGACTGCCACATCGTCCTGATCCAGGCCGTCGCCGCGTTCAACCCGTGGCTCGACATCCGGTTCAGCACCTACGCCTACACCTGCCTGGTCCGGGCCCTGTCCCGGATGTGCCAGCGGCTGTCGGCCGACTGGCTGGCCCGGGCCATGTCCCTGGACGCCCTGCCCGACGGCGAGCCCCGGCTCCGCCCGACCGGCGACCAGCTCGTCTCGTCCGGGTCGCTCCGGCTGGACGAGTACCTGCGGGACGACCACCCACTGTTGTCCGACCGGGAGAAGGTGATCCTGGCCCGGCGGTTCTGCCCGGCCGACCCCGCCGCCCACCCCACCCTGGAGCAGGTCGGGCGGGACCTGGGGCTGTCGAAGGAGCGGGTCCGGCAGGTCCAGGCGTCGGCCCTGGACAAGCTCCGCAAGGCCCTTTCGCCGCCGCGGGCCTGACCCAACACCGTCCCGGGGAGAGTCCCGGTCATGCCCCGCCTCGCCGCGTCGGTCTTCCTCGCACTCGCACTCACACCCCCACTCTTCGCCGGCGACTGGCCCCAGTGGCGGGGGCCGACCCGGGACGGCCACGCCCCCGGCCCGGCCTGGCCCGATACCCTCTCCGGCGACGCCCTCAAGACCCTGTGGCGGGTCGAGAACCTTGGCCCGAGCTACTCCGGCCTGGTCGTCTCGGCCAACCGGGTATTCGTCACCGAGACGGTGAATAAGGAACGGGAGGTCGTCACCGCCCTCGACCGGAAGACCGGCAAGGAGGTCTGGAAGACGGACTGGCCCGGGGCGATGAAGGTGCCGTTCTTCGCCGACCGGAACGGGAGTTGGATCCGCTCGACGCCGGCCCTCGACGGCGACACCCTATATGTGGCCGGGATGCGGGACGTGCTGGTGGCCCTCGACGCGGACACCGGGAAGGAGCGGTGGCGGGTCGACTTCGTCAAGGACCACGGCACACCGCCGCCGGACTTCGGGTTCGTCTGCTCGCCGCTGGTCGGCCCGGACGGGGTGTACGTCCAGGCCGGGGGCGGGCTGGCCAAGCTGGACAAGGCGACCGGCAAGGTCCGGTGGCGGGCCCTGGCCGACGGCGGCGGGATGATGGGGTCGGCCTTCTCGTCGCCGGTCTTCGCCACCCTCGCCGGCAAGCAGCAGGTCGTCGTCCAGACCCGCACGAAGCTGGCCGGGGTCGACCCCGAGACCGGCGACGTGCTCTGGTCCCGCGACATCCCGTCCTTCCGCGGGATGAACATCCTCACCCCGGCCCCGTTCGAGGACGGTGTCTTCACCAGCACTTACGGCGGCACCACCCAGCTCGTGCGGCTCAAGTCGGAGGCCGGACAGGTCGTAGCCGAGGCCGGGTGGAACGCCCGTTACGAGGGGAACATGACCTCGCCGGTGGTCGTGGGCGGCCACGCCTACCTGCTCGGCAAGGACAAGCGGCTCGTCTGCTTCGACCTGGCGACGGGCAAGCAGGTCTGGGGGACCGACAAGCGGTTCGGCGACTACTGGAGCCTGGTGGCCCGCGGGGACAAGCTCCTCGGCCTGGACAACCGCGGCGTCCTCTACCTCGTCCGGGCCGACCCGAAGGATTACGAGCCGCTGGACGAGCGGAAGCTCGGGGCCGGCGAGACCTGGGCCCACCTGGCGGTCTGCGGGGGCGAGCTGTTCGTCCGCGACCTGAACGGCATCACCGCCTACCGCTGGGCGAAGTAACCCGCCGGGGGTCGTGCGTCACTTTGGCTTCGGTGGCACAGGCCTCCCGGCCTGGGCGCCCAGGCCGGGAGGCCTGTGCCACCAAACCGAGATAGTAACCCGCCGGGCGGATGCTTGCTTTCCCCCACCCCCGCCCGTACCATCACGCCTGTTGTGACCGGCCGGCCACCGGAGGGCCGGCCCGCCCGGGGCCCCGGCACGGAGGACGCGGCGGCCCGCACCCCGGCCACGGCAGGACGTGTGATGGGGAGGACCAAGCCGCCCGCCCCGGCCGGGTTGACGACTGCCCGGGCGGCCCGGCTGTACAAGCTCCTCACCCTGCTCGGCACCGGCCCCCAGTCCCGCCGGCTGCTCCTCACCCGACTCAAGCTGGATGTCCGCGGGTTCTACCGCGACCTCGAATCGCTCCGCGGACTGGGGATCGAGGTCTCCGCCGGGCCGGACAACAAGTACTTGCTCGCCGGCGAGTTGGACGCCGCCCTGGCCCGCCTCCCCTTCCCCGACCCCGGGTTGAATGTCCGCGACGCCCTGCTCCTGGCCAACGGCCCGACCGCCGCCCACCGCAAGCTCCGCCAGCGGGTCAACGACTTCCTCAAGGGCACCGCTAGCGGCCGATCCGCCGACCCGAAGAAGTCGCGGTGAGGGCTTGCACAGGCCGGGAGGCCTGTGCCACCAGCAACTATCCAGGTGGCACAGGCCGGGAGGCCTGTGCCACCAGCAACTATCCAGGTGGCACAGGCCGGGAGGCCTGTGCCACCAGCAACTATCCAGGTGGCACAGGCCTCCCGGCCTGTGCTGTCTTGTTGGTGGCACAGGCCTCCCGGCCTGTGCGGTTTCTTGTCTTGCCTCGGGACCGCCTGCCGCGTTAACTTTTCGGCACCCACCCGACACGGAGGTCGAACCGTGCGCGTCGCCGTCGTTATCCCGGCCCGGTATGCGTCGTCCCGGCTGCCCGGCAAGCCGCTCCTGCGGGAGACCGGCAAGTACCTGATCCAGCACGTCTACGAGCAGGCGTCCCGGGCGAAGTGCGCCGGCCTCGTCGTCGTGGCCACCGACGACGACCGCATCCGGGCGGCCGTCGAGTCCTTCGGCGGCCACGCCGTCATGACCCGGGCCGACCACCCCTCCGGGACCGACCGGGTCGCCGAGGTGGCCGCCAAGCTCGGGTCGGACGTGATCGTCAACGTCCAGGGGGATGAGCCGCAGATCGACCCGGCGGCCATCGACCGGCTGGCCGGCCTGCTCGCCGACCCGACCGCCGACATGGCCACCCTCGCCGTCCCGCTCCCGGACCGCAACTCGTACCTCAGCCCGAACGTGGTCAAGGTGGTCTGCGACGACCGCGGCCGGGCGTTGTACTTCTCCCGCTCGCCGGTCCCGTTCGTCCGCGACGGCGAGCCCGACTTCGCCGCCCGGCCGGCCCGGTTCCTCCAACACCTGGGCGTCTACGCCTACCGCCGGAACTTCCTCCTGCGGCTGGCGGCCGCCCCGCCGCACCCGCTGGAAGAGGCGGAAAAGCTGGAACAGCTCCGCGTCCTCGGCACCGGCGGCACGATCGGCGTCGGCGTCGTGGCCCACGCCCACCGGGGCATCGACACCCCGGCCGACTACGCCGCCTTCGTCCGGGCGTATCGGGAGGGTGAGTCGCGCCGGGCGGCATAGGTCGGGGCACGGGCCGGGAGGCCCGTGCCACCAACCAGCTAAGTTTGGTGGCACGGGCCGCGCCGGCAGACCTTTGGCCGCCTCCGCTGATTGGTCGGCGTGGCCCGGACCGATATAATGATCTCGGGCCCTCCTTTCCGGCCGGGCGTCTCCGGCCGACCCCCCTTCCGGCCGATCGGGATTCACCGCACATGGCGAAGCATATTTTCGTGACCGGCGGGGTGGTCAGCTCGCTCGGCAAGGGCCTCACCTCGGCGTCGATCGCCCTCCTGCTCGAACGCCGCGGGCTGAACGTGCGGATGCAGAAGCTCGACCCGTACCTGAACGTCGACCCCGGGACGATGTCGCCGTTCCAGCACGGCGAGGTCTACGTCCTGGACGACGGGGCCGAGACCGACCTCGACCTCGGCCACTACGAGCGGTTCACCGACGCCCCGCTCAACCGCGACTGCAACTACACGTCCGGCAAGATTTACCAACAGGTCATCCAGAAGGAGCGGCAGGGGAAGTACAAGGGCAAGACCGTCCAGGTCGTCCCGCACGTCACCAACGAGATCAAGGCCTGCATCAACAAGCTGGTCGCCCCGGACGTGGACGTGGTCATCACCGAGATCGGCGGGACGGTCGGCGACATCGAGGGGATGCCGTACTTCGAGGCCA
>JAIEQN010000785.1 GCA_019747685.1 Gemmataceae bacterium | reverse complement strand
CGGCCGGCCGGATGCCGTCGGCGGACCAGGTCCGGGCGGCCCTGCGGGCGGCCGGGTCGCCGGCGGCCGGGCTGGTCAAGGCGAAGGCCATCGTCCTGACCGGGGCGACCTCCCGCGAGGAGGTGTGGGCCTACGAGGCGGCGGCCCGGGCCCGCGGCGGGCTGGTCGCCGGCCCGAACGGGGTCGAGACGTTGACCGCCGACGAACTGCACCGCCGGCTGGCCGAGGGCCGGTAGGCTTCTGGTGGCACAGGCCTCCCGGCCTGTGTAACTCCCCCGCACAGGCCGGGAGGCCTGTGCCACCGAGTACAGCGGACATGCCGACGGTCTACGTCAACGACAAGCCGGTCGAGATCGGCACCGGCAGGCTGAACTGCATCCAGGCCGCGGACAAGGCCGGGGTGTTCGTGCCGCACTACTGCTACCACGAGGCCCTGTCGGTCGTGGCGTCCTGCCGGATGTGCCTGGTCGAGGTCGGCGAGCGCAAACCCGACGGCACCGTCGTCATGCAGCCGAAGGTCGTCCCCGGGTGCCAGACGCCGGTGAAGGACGGCACCGTCGTCGTCACCGGCGAGTACGACAGGCGGGACCCGGCGGTCGAAGCCCTGAACTACCCGGCCGACTACACGAGGGGGGGGAAGCCCGGCGAGCGGGCCAAGAAGAGCCAGGCCGACACCCTCGAAGGGCTGCTCGTCAACCACCCGCTCGACTGCCCGGTGTGCGACAAGGCCGGCGAGTGCAAGCTCCAGGACTACAGCTACGGGTACGGCCGGTCCGAGTCGCGGATGGTGGACGAGAAGTTCGCCCCGCCGAACAAGCCGCACCTGTCGAGCAAGATCACGCTGTTCACCGACCGCTGCATCATGTGTACCCGGTGCGTACGGTTCACCCGGGAGATTTCGGGGACGGCCGAGTTGCTGGTGACCGGCCGCGGGGACCACGAGGAGATCGACGTGTTCCCCGGCCGGCCGCTGGAGAACAAGTTGAGCGGGAATGTCGTGGATTTGTGCCCGGTCGGGGCGCTGGGGAGTAAGGACTTCCTGTACAAGCAGCGGGTCTGGTATCTGAAGGCGGCCGAGCAAGTCTGTAGCCGGTGCAGCACCGGCTGTGCGGTGTACGTGGACCACAACAAGGACATCGTCTACCGGCTGACGGCCCGGGAGAACCCGCAGGCCAACGGCCACTTCATCTGCGACGAGGGCCGGTGGGGCTACCACTTCGCCAACAGCGGCGAGCGGCTGACCCGGCCGCAGGTGAAGCGGGAGGGGCGGTTCCAGCCGGCCCCGTGGGTGCAACTGACGCCGCTGTTAAAGGACGAGCTGGCGGCCGCGGCGAACGGCGGCGGGTTGGTCGCCGTGCTGTCGCCGTTCCTGACGGTGGAAGAAGCCTTCCTGTACGCCACGCTGTTCAAGGGGCTCTCGGCCGACGCCCGGCTGGTCCTCGGCCCGGTCCCGGTGGTCGGCGAGGACGACAAGTACCCGAAGGACGTGCGGGGCAACCCGGCCGAGCCGACCACGTTCGTGATCCGGGCCGAGAAGTGCCCGAACCGGCGGGGCGTCGGGGCGGTGCTGACCCACTTCGCCGGCCGGGTGACGCCGTTCGCCGAGGTGGTCCGGGAGAAGGCCGCCGTGCTGTGGTTCGCCGGCGGCTACCCGGCCAAGGAGCAGGTCGAGGCGGCCTTCCCGACCGACTGGGTAGCGTCCGGCACGGTGATCGCCCAGGACATCCTGCCGACGCTCCTGACCGCGTCCGCGAAGTACGTCATCCCGGCGACGGCGTCGTTCGAGAAGGAAGGCACGTTCGTCAACCACGCCGGGCTGGCCCAGACGTTCGGCCGGGCCACCCGGCCGCCGCAGGAGGCCCGGGGCGAGCTGCAACTGGCGTTCGACCTGCTCGGCCGGCGGGGGCTAGTGCAAGCGGCGGCGGTCCGGAAGGAGCTGGCCGCCGCGATCCCGCTGTTCGCCCCGCTGGCCGGCGAAGTGACGAGGTACGGGGTGGAATTGACGTAACCCGGTTCCGGGCGTGGCCCCGGGTCGGGTGATTTTTTGCTTGACAGGATTCGTTCCGTCGGAACGGGATGTGTTCGGCCGCAACCGGATGAGTTCGGGCTGGGGTGTGGCGCTGGGCCAGACACATCCGGGCCGACCGCCGCCACCTGTGGGACCCGCGATGCCCGCGTTCGACCTGACCACGCTCGCCATCGTGATTGTCGGCCTGATGGGTGGCGTCCTCGGGGTCGTCGGCTACCTGACCCTGGGCGAGCGTAAGATTTCGGCCTGGATGCAGGACCGGCTCGGGCCGAACCGGGTCGGCCCCGGCGGGCTGCTCCAGCCCCTGGCCGACGGTGGGAAATTCTTCCTGAAGGAGGAACTCATCCCGGACCACGTCGACCGCGTCTTCTACCTGCTGGCCCCGGCGGTGGCGGTCATCACCTCGCTGTTGGCCATCGCGGTGGTGCCGTTCGGCGGGACGACCCCGGCTCCCGACCCGCAGCCGACGGTGGCCGCGTTCGACGCCGCCCAGGCCGACTACCGGTCGCACTTCTCGGCGGTCATGGCCCCGGGCCTGGACGTGGGCGTCCTGTACGTCTTCGCCCTCGGCAGCCTGGCCGTGTACGCCGTCATCCTGGCCGGGTGGAGCGCGAACAACAAGTACTCGCTCCTCGGGGCACTCCGCAGTAGCGCCCAGATCATCAGTTACGAGATTCCCCTCGGGATGTCGGTCCTGGGCGTCGTCCTCTTGGTCGGGTCGCTGAACCTGGAGCGGATCGTCGCCTGGCAGGCCCCGCAACCGGACGGCACCCACCACGGCTGGCTGGTCCTGTACCAGCCGCTCGCCTTCCTGTTGTTCATGACCGCCGCCTACGCCGAGGGGAGCCGGCTGCCGTTCGACCTGCCGGAGGCCGAACAGGAGTTGGTGGGCGGCTACCACACCGAGTACTCGAGCATGAAGCTCGGGCTGATGCTGATGGCCGAGTACGTCCACTTGGTCACGGCCGGGTTCATCGTCAGCATCCTCTTCTTCGGCGGGTGGAGCTTCTTCGGGCTGGAGAACGCGGTTTCCGACCCGGTCTGGGGGGCGGTCCTGAAGGCCGCCATCCTGATCGCCAAGATGCTCTCCTACTGCGTATTCGCCCAGGTCATCCGCTGGACCATCCCGCGATTCCGGTTCGACCAACTGATGAACCTGGCCTGGAAGGTGATGATCCCGCTGGCCCTGTTCAACCTGGTCTGCGTGATCGTGGTCGGCCAGCTCGGGTGGCCGCTGGTGACGCTGACCGTGACCTCGGCGGCGCTGTTCGTCGGGGCCGGGCTGGCGTCCGCCCGGGGGTCGGTGACCAACCCCCGCCGGGCCGTCCCGAAGCTCCCGCCGGGGCTGCCGGCCGGCGTCACCTACGCGAGCCGGTAACGAACTTGGGGTGCTACTCATGCCGCTGGCCGAGTCCGATGTCCGCTGGGTGGGCGAGCCGAAGCTCGGGTTCTGGGAGCAGCTCTACCTGCCGGCCGTGGTGGACGGGCTGAAGACGACCGTGGGCCACCTGTTCGGGCCGAAGCGGACCGAGCAGTACCCGGAGCAGGAGCCGAAGCTGCCGCCCAACTACCGCGGCGTCCACCGGCTGAACCGGGACGAGGCCGGGCGGGTGAAGTGCGTCGCCTGCTACATGTGCGCGACCGCCTGCCCGGCCCACTGCATCGACATCGTCGCCGCCCCGGCCCCGCCGGAGTGGACGGACCGGGAGAAGTACCCGGAAACCTTCGTCATCGACGAGCTGCGGTGCATCTACTGCGGGATGTGCGAGGAGGCCTGCCCGGTCGACGCCATCGAGCTGACCACGTTGTACGACCTGACCGGGCTGAGCCGGGAGCAGATGGTGTTCGACAAGGAGAAGCTGCTGAGCGTGTTCGACACGACGACCGGGGCCGGGACCGACCCGGTCCGCACCCGGGCCGGCCGGCTCAGCCCGTCGAGCGAACCGCCGCCGGCTAGGTAAACCGCTGGTCGGACTGACGAGGGTGATTGGTTCGGCCGCAGGGTGTGCGTGTTGCCGAACCAAACAATCCGGCTTGAGCGACGCCGGACGGCTACTTGCCGGCCCCGTATAAGAACCCCGTCCCGCTTGTGACGGATTTCACGAGCCCCGCATGACCCTCCTCGCGGCACTCCCGGACCCGTCGGCCGCCGGCCAGCTCGCCCTCGGGGCGGTGCTTGCCGCGGCCGGGTTCGTGCTGCTGTTGCCCAAGCCGCGGGGGCGGTCGGTGGCCGGTGGGATCGCGGCACTCCTGGCCGCCGCAGTTGTCCTCGGGCTGTGGACGCAACGGTCCTTCGGCGACCCCGGGGCCGATTGGGTCGAGCAAACCCTGTTCATCCTGTTCTCGACCGGGGCGGTCGGGTTCGGGGCGGTGCTGGTCGCCCAGCGGAACCCGGCCCGGGGGGCGATCGCCTTCGCGTTCGTCGTCCTCAGCACCTGCGGGCTGTTCCTGCTGCTGGCCGCCCCGTTCCTGATGGCCGCGACGGTCATCATCTACGCCGGGGCGATCATCGTCACCTTCCTGTTCGTGCTGATGCTGTCGCAGGCGTCCGGCCCGTCGGACGAGAACGACCGGTCGCGGGAGCCGCTGTTGGGCAGCCTGGCCGGGTTCGCCTTCGCCGGGCTGGTACTGTTCACCCTCGACCTGAGCCACCGGTCGGCCGGGCCGCTCCCGGCCCCGGTGCTGACGGCCGAGGACAAGGCCGCCTTGGCCGACGTGGCCGCCCGGCTGGAACCGCTCGCGGCCGACGAGTTGTACGCGGCCGGGGTGCTCCGCCTGGAGCGGTCCGAGCGGTTCAAGCCGGTCGAGGAATCACTGGAGGAAGTGGTCGGGTCGATCCGGGACCGGCTCGGGCTATACCGGACCGACACGCAGGCGACGGCTGTGTTAATGCGTGCGGCGGCCGTCCGTAACTCGGGGGCCGCGGCGCTCGACGCGAGCCGGGTCAACCCGGCTGAGACCCAGAACGCGGTGAAGGCCCTGCGGGACGAGGTCCGGCTGCTGGGCGGGGCGGGCGAGCTGCCGGCCCGGAACGTCGGCAACCTCGGCGTCCTCCTGTACGCCGACCACCTGCTGGCGGTGGAACTGGCCGGGACGCTCCTGCTGGTGGCCACCGTCGGGGCGGTCGCCATCGCCCAGAAACGTACGGTGGCAGCGTGACGCGAGCATCCAACCCGGGTCGAACTTTAAACTCGAAACTCCAAACTTGAAACCCGAGTGATTCCCGTCTGGCACTACCTGGTGGTCGCGGCCCTCCTGTTCGGGATCGGGCTGGTCGGGTTCCTGACCCGGCGGAACCTGATTACGTTGTTCCTCTGCGCCGAGATGATGCTGCAGGGGGTGGCGATCAACTTCGCGGCCTTCGCCCGGTACCACGGTAACCTGCACGGCCAGGTGTTCGTTTTGTTCGTCCTGGCCGTCGCCGCCTGCGAGGCCGGCATCGCCCTGGCCCTGTTCCTGATGCTCTACCGCCGCGGCCGGACGCTCGACGCCTCGGTCTGGCAGGCCCTCCGCGAGCACGGG
>JAIEQN010001180.1 GCA_019747685.1 Gemmataceae bacterium | reverse complement strand
CATCTCGGCGGGGTGGGTGGCGCGGGCCCGTTTGGGGGGGTGGAGCTTGCTGGGGGACCGCCCGACCCACCCTACAAGCAGGTCGGCCTCATCCGCCCGGCCGGTCACACCTTGATGAACACCCGCCGGCGGTACATCCACAGCAGGATGAGCCAGAGGGTCAGGAGCGTCAGCCCGCGGTACACCAGTTCGGCCGCCTCCGGGCGGACCGGCAGTTCGGGCAGGTGCCGCTTGAACATCGCCACCAACTCCGGCCGGACGAACGAGTCGCTCAGGCAGTAGGCGGCGATCGAGTTGGCCCCGACCACCACCAGCGGGAACGCCCACCGCCGCCACAGCCAGATGTCGTTGACGGCGTAGAACCCGGCCAGCAGCAGGGCGGCCCAGCCGCCGCTGAACAACACCCAGCTCGGCGTCCAGATGCGCTTGACCACCGGGCAGATGCCCGTCACGCCCAGCCCGTACCCGACCGCCAGCCCGACCACCCCCGCGGCCGCCAGCCAGCCGACCTTCCCCCACCCCGGCCGGTCGCCCTTGAGCACCCCGCCGGCGATCAGCCCGAGGGTCATGGTGGCCAGGGTCGGGACGGCGTTCAGGACGACGTACCCGCCGCCGTCGAACCGGTACGGCTCGGCCCGGGGGAACAGGTTGAGGAACCCGACGGCGAACTCGTGCCCGGGGTTGGCGTTCTTGTTCCAGTGGGCGGCGAACCCGGTGAACCCGTGTTGCTCCAGCCACCGGGGCGTCACCCCGACGGCCGCCCAGTCGTAGTCCGGCCCGGGCAGCGGCCAGAAGGCGAACAGGGCCCAGTAGCCGACGAGGATGGCCACCACCGCCAGCCACTGGTCGCGGACCGGCCGCAACCCGAGCAGGAACAGGAACGGGTAGCCGACCCCGATCTGGCAGAGGGTGTCGATGAACCCGTAATCCGGCTGGTCCTTGTTCAGCGACCGCAGGATGGTGCCGATGGCGATGAGCAAGAACCCCCGCCAGACGGCGTGTAGGAACATGCGGAGGGTGGATTGCCCGGCGGACCGGCGGGCGGCCAGGGAGAACGGCAGGCTGACCCCGACCAGGAACGAGAACGACGGCTGGATCAGGTCGTGCAGCGCGCACCCGGCCCACTCGACGTGGGTCTGGTGGTACGCCGCGAGGTCGAGGCCGGGCACGTCCGGGAACGCCCTGGCGACGGCCGGGAGGCGGAGCACCTCGGCCATCATCAGGAACATGACCAGGCCGCGGTAGGCGTCGATCGAGGTCAGCCGGCCGGGCGGGGGTTGTACGGGGTCGCCCATGTGTGAGGTCATCCGTGTGGGGGACAGTCGACAGGATAACCGCCGCAACCGACCTGGGCCACACCCAGCCGGGTGCGCACAATACCGTCCGCGGCCTCACCCCGCCCGAGGTGGACCATGAGCGGCGTCATCTTCCTGCTCGACGACAACGGCAAGTTGGCGAAGATGAGCGAGCAGCCCTACCCGTCCGAAGACTTGCTGCAACAATTCCTGGCGTCGTACCCCGACCTCCTGCCGGGCGACCAGATCGACCCCGGCGCCCCCCGTCGGTGGCTGCTCGTCACCCGCGAACTCGGCGTACCGGGCGAGTCGGACGGCCCCGACCGTTGGGCCCTCGACCACCTGTTCCTGGACCAAGACGCGGTGCCCACGCTGGTCGAGGTCAAGCGGAGGACCGATTCCCGCATCCGCCGGGAGGTCGTCGGGCAGATGCTCGACTACGCGGCGAACGCCGTCGCGTACCTACCCGTCGAGGGGTTGGAGGCTCGGTTCGAGGGGACGTGCCGAGCTAAGGAGGTTGACCCGGCGATCGAACTGTACAACGCCCTCGGCCACGCCGACGCCGCCGAGTTCTGGCAGCGGGTCGATACCAATCTCAAGGCCCAGCGGGTCCGGCTGGTGTTCGTGGCGGACGTGATCCCGCCGGAGTTGCAGCGGGTGGTCGAGTTCCTGAACGGGCAGATGGACCCGGCCGAGGTGCTGGCCGTCGAGGTCAAACAGTTCGTCGGCGAGGGGGTGCGGACGCTGGTGCCGCGGGTGATCGGCCTGACGGCCGCGGCCGAGGCGAAGAAGCAGCCGGTCGGCCGGGCGAAGCGGAGGTGGGACGAGACATCGTTCTTCGAGGAGCTGGCCAAGAAGTGCGGCCCGACCGAGGTGGTGGCCGCCCGGGCGGTGTACGACTGGGCGGGGGTTAACGGCTGGGAGCGGGCCTGGTGGGGCGGGGAGACGGGCGGATTTGCTCTGAAGTTCCCCCACGCCGGGGACCGGCACACGGCCGTTGCCGTCTACACCAACGGCAGTATCGAGGTTCTGTTTAGCTGGATGCGCGACAAGTCGCCGTTCAGCGACCCCGGTAAGCGGTCCGAGTTCCGCACTCGGTTGACGGCCGTGCCGGGCGTGACGCTCCAGGGCGATCGCCTCGACAAGCTCCCGACGTTTCCCCTTACGGCGTTAACCGACCCGGCGGCCCGCCAGGAGTTCTTTGCCGCGCTCGACTGGTGGGCTGAGCAGGTTCGGGCCGTCGCGTCCGGCTCGCCGTGACACGAGACGCGGCAACTATTCAAACACCAGCGTGCCGAACTTCTTGAACTCGTGGAAGCTCTCGCCGACCCGGGACCAGTCCCAGCTCGCCTTTTGGCCGCCGTCGTAGTCCATCCGGTAGAAGTTCGCCCGCCACTTCGCCCCCGGCTTCGGCGGGACGTTCCCGAGCGGGGCCAGCAGCTCGTAGGGGATGAACACCTCGGCCGTCCACCCGTCCACCGCCGCCCCGCTCTTGACCGCCCCGCCGGACGCGGCCGTCGCCTTCTTCACCTTCCGCCCGCCGTCGTAGTGCCACGGCCGCCAGCCCATGATCCGGCCGTCCAGGTTCGGGACGATGATCGGCAGCTCGACCCCGAGCGGCGAAATCTCGTACTCGAAGTAGACCGGGTGCGTCTCGTCCGGCCAGAGGAAGACCTCGAACACGTCCTCCTCCCACAGGTTGTCGAAGTCGGCCGCCTTGGTCGCCGACAGTGCCTTGTCGGCGGCGTCGAACAGGACGTACAGCCCGGTCTTCGAGTACAGCACCTTGACCCGGGACCGGTACGGCCGGTCGGCGTCGGCCCGCTTGTGCAGCGGCTCCCACTCGGCCTTCTTCCACGCGGCCGCCGACCCGTCGCCGGTGACGGTGAAGTCGTCCGTCGCCCGGACCTTCAGCTCGCGGGCCGGCGGGTCGGCACTGGCGACGAGGGCGGCGACGATCAGAAGATGAGGTGCCATCGGGGTGTCCGGGACGGGGAAACGGAAACGCCCCGGCGGGTGTCGCCGGGGCGTGACGAACTCGGCGACGACCGGGCGGGGCTACTTCCCGCCGGCGGACAGGGCCGCCCCGGCGACGGCTTGCAGGCCGGCGTCGGCCCGGCCGGCCGGGCAGCACTGGGTCCCGCCCCCGACGAGCGGGCACGAGTCGTCCGACGCCGCGGCGACCGCGGCGGCCGCCCGCGGGCAGCACTCCTCGCCGTCGGCCGGACAGGTCGCCTTCGCCGCGGTCGCCGCGTACGGGCAGGTGGCCGACTGGTCGCAGCCCGGCTCGACCGACACGGCCGCGGCGGACGTGGGGCACCAGTCGCAGCAGTCGCCCTGGTGGGAGACGTACAGGCCGTAGCCGACGCCGCCGGCGACGACCAGCGACCCGCACAGGATGGTCAGGAGCTTACACACGGTCGGCCTCCCCGGGGTGTGGGGGTGAACGAGTCCGGAACCACCCAAGAGGATAGCCCGGGGGTGGGGGGCGAATCAAGCCGATACCCGAATTTCGTCGCGGGAACGCCCGTCGGTCCGACCGGGGCTATTGGTTCGGCCGCAGGGTGTGCGTGGTGCCGAACCAAACCAATGAGAAGCCGCCGGGCCGGGCGTATCCCGCCGGCCGGCCGCCGAATACCCTGGCAGGGCGGGCGGGCCGCCCGGGGAGGGGAGCCGTGGAGACCGTGCCGGTCAACTGTAACAACTGCGGGGCCCCGCTGGAGGTCGCCGCCGGGGCCAATTACGCCACCTGCGGCCACTGTGGGGCCCGGCTGGCGGTCCGGCGGACCGGGTCGGCCGCGTCCACCGAGGTGCTGGAGAAGCTCGACCGGACGACCGAGCGGATCGCCGGCCACCTGGAGGAGCTGACCCGCCAGAACGAGGTCGAGCGGGTCGACCGGGAATGGGCCCAGGAGCAGGCGAACTATCTCGTCGGCGGGAAGGACGGTCGCCGGCACCTGCCGACCCAGCGGGCCGGGCTGGTCATCGCCCTGGTGATGGGCGGGTTCGGGTTGATCTGGACGGCCTTCGCCGCCACGTTCGCCCCCTTCCCGTTCCCCCTGTTCGGGCTGCTGTTCGTCGGCTTCGCGGTGTACACCGGGCTGTCGCAGGTGAAGGGCGCCGAGAAGTACGCGGAGGCCGAGGCCCGCTACCACGAGCGGCGGCGCGAGGCGATGCGGAAGGACCCCGACCCGCCGCCGGGATGAGTTCGTGTTCTAAGCTCGGGCATGAACCCCCGCAGGCTCCTGACCGCCGCCGGGCTGGTGCTGGCCGCCGTCTCGCTCGCGGCCGAGGCCCGGCAGCTCCTGGCCGACCCGGCCGTCTGGCCGCCGGACGACTTCGTCGAGTACTGGGCCGCCGCCCGGCTGACCCTGACCGGCCAAAACCCCTACGACCCCGCGTTACTGCTGCCGCTCCAAGTCGCTGCCGGCCGGGACACGGCCGACGCGGTGATGATGTGGAACCCGCCGTGGTCGCTGGCGGCGGTGCTGCCGCTCGGGCTGCTGCCGGCCCGGGAAGCGCAGCTCCTTTGGCTGGCGGTCAACCTGGCGGCCGTCGTCTTCTGCGGCGACCGGCTCTGGCTCCGGTACGGCGGGCGGGTCGAGTACCGGTGGCTCGGGTGGCTGATCGCCCTCGGCTGGGTGCCCTCTCTGTTCGCCCTCCAGTCCGGCCAGGTCGGGCCGCTGCTGTTGCTCGGGGCGGTGCTGTTCCTCGAATGCGAGCGGCGGGGGTGGTACGCCCTGGCCGGGGCAGCCACGGTGCTGCTCGCGGTCAAGCCGCACCTGGCCTATTTGGTCTGGGTGGCGGTCCTGTTCGACCCGGACGGCCGGCGGCGGTGGCGGGTGATCGCCGGCGGGCTGCTCGCCGGGGCGGCCGCGACGCTGGTGCCGCTGGCCTTCGACCCGCACCTGTTGGCCGAGTACGCCGACGCCCTGGGCAACCGGCCGCCGGCCCAGTGGGTGTCGCCGACCCTCGGGACGGTTCTGCGGCTGGCTTTCGGCGAACACCTGTTCCGGCTCCAGTTCGTGCCGGTGCTGTTCGGCTTGGCGTGGTTCGCGTGGCACCGCCGACGGGCCGAGTCGCGGTGGGATTGGGCCGGGCAACTGCCGCTGCTGCTGCTGGTGTCGTTCGTGACGGCTCCCTACGGGGCCTGGCCGTTCGACCTGGTGCTGCTCCTGCCGGCGGTCATGGCCATCCTGGCGAGCGGCCGGCGTCAGCCGGCCGGTGGGGGTCACACCGGCGGGA
>JAIEQN010000812.1 GCA_019747685.1 Gemmataceae bacterium | reverse complement strand
CGGAACCGGTCGGCCGCCCCGGGGTGTTCGAGCAGCCGGGGGGCGATCACCTTGAGGGCGACCGGCCGGCCCATCAGGGCGTGCTCGGCCCGGAACACGGTTCCCATCCCGCCCCGGCCGAGCAGCTCGCCGAGCGTGTACCGGGGGTGGTCGACGAGTTCCGGCGGCGGCCCTTCGGACGGCCGCGGGTGGAGGGGCACCGCGGACCCGGTCGGGGTGGCCGCGGTCGACCCCGACCGGGCGGTCCGGAGGGCGGCCAGGAACGGGTCGGCCGGGAGGTCGTCGAGCAGCCGGGCGCAGGCCGGGCAGTCCGACAGGTGGGCCTCGACCGCGGCGGCCTCGCCGGCGGGGAGCAGCCCGAGGGCGAACGCCCGCAGGTCATCGGGCGACGGGTGGGCGTCGGGGCGGGGCACGGGGCACTCCCTGCCGGCGGGCAATCCGCGGCACCGGGGAATGGCCGGGGGAGGTCCGGACCTTTCAAGTTTTGCAGACCCCGGCCTGTCGGCCCGGGTCCCGAGGTCATTCCACCTCGACCATCCCCTCGGCCTCCTGTCGGAGCCGGGCCAGGACCCGGGACCGGGCGACGTGGACGGCGTTCGGGGTCAGCCCCAGCTCGGCCGCCACCTCGGCTGTCGGCCGGCCGTCCAGGGCAGTCCGGGTGAACGCCGCCCACGTCTCCCGGGCGAACTCCAGCCGGACCAGGTTCATCAGCCCACGGAGGACGTGCCGGTCGTGCTCGGCGTCCCACCACCGGCTGAGCGGGCTGCCGGCGTCCTCGACCTCGGCCAAGAAGCTGGCCCCGCGGTCGGGGCGGCGGCCGGCGGCCCGGAGGTGGTCCCGGAGGACGTTCCCGGCCACCCCCCGGAGCCAGGTGCGGAAGGCCCCCGGTCGGCCGTTGTGGCGGAACTCGCCGACCCGCCGGACGACCACCGCCAGGGCGTTCTGACAGAGGTCGTCGACGTCGGCCGGTTGGAGCCCGCGGCCGGCCAACCAGGCTCTCAGGAGCGGGGCGTACAGGTCGTGCAGCCGGGACCACGGCCCCGGGTCGGGGCCGCGGAGGCGGTCGAGCAGGGAGAGCGAGGTGGTCGGCGAGTGGGCCACGGTTCCGTCCCGGCCGGTACGACGCGGGTGGTTATTGTCCCACGGCCCGGCCAGTCTGTCCAGCCGCGACGGACGACGACCGAAGGTGTCGGGCCGCGACTGCCCTCGACCTGCCCGGAGGGGGGGTGGTACCTGGCCCGCCCCGCCGCTCCTGCACCGGACCCGCCCCACCGAGCGCGTACCACACCCGACCGCGGTGCCCCGCTTTGGTGGGTCGGTGGTCGCCGGCCGACGCCCGCCGTCCACCTCGGTCTTCCCGCCTTGCCCGCACCCCGACGACTGATGACGCCGCCGCCCTCGGCATCGCCCCCCGGACGGCCGACCGGGTCTGGGCCTACGCCCGGGCCTGGCCCCGGACGCCATCGGCGGGCCGGAGAACGAATCCGCGGATTTCGTGGCGTGGTTGCCGGGCGGACTGCGTGTCCGGGGGTGACGGGCCGAATCCCGGCCCGAACCCCACGGAGACCAGGTCATGTCCGCTACGCTCGTTCGCCGCATGTTCCGCAGCGTGTACGGCCTGCCGCCGACCACCCACCGCCGGCCGCAGCCGCCGGCCGCGGGGCCACGGTCGGCCACGTTCCGGCCGTCCGTCGAGGCCCTCCAGGACCGGATCGTCCCGACCGTCTCGGTCGTCGGCGGGGTGATGTCCATCACCGGCACCCTCGGGGCCGACATCATCCTGGTCACCCAGAGCGGCTCGAATTACGTCTTCCACGAGAGCGGCCGCACCACGACGGTCCCGACCAGCCGGATCACCGCGGGGAAGGTAACGATCGTCGGCCGGGGCGGGGACGACTTCCTGGCCAACTCCACCGCCCTGCGGGCGGACCTCGACGGGGGGAACGGACACGACGAGCTAGTCGGCTCGTCCGGCAACGACACCCTGGCCGGCGGGCCGGGCAAGACACCCTGGACGGGGGATACGGGACCGACAACCTGTTCGGGCACGAGGGGGACGACAGCCTGGCCGGCGGGTACTGGAACGACTACCTCGACGGCGGGACCGGGAACGACACCGCCCGCGGCGGGGCCGGGGACGACGAGCTGCACGGCGGGGCCGGCCGGGACCTGTTCCAGATCGAGCTGATCAGCGGCGTCTGGAACCTGGACGCCACGGTCGACTTCACCTCGGCGGACACCATGTACGACCTGTGACCCGACCGCCCCGGCGGTCGGGCGTCGCCGGCCCGCGGAGAGTTTCGCCGGCCGGCCCCGTTCGTCCGCGCCCCGCCCCGCAGCCGTGATCGGACGGCCGGGGCCGCCGGCCGAGAACGAACCCGGCGGCCGAACTGGTGCGGCGGCGGGCACCGACCCAGGGGGCCACGCCGGGCGGGCCGGGTTCCGATCGGTACACTGGCGTTCGTCGGACCGAGCCCCCAAACCCGGGTGCCGCATGACCGAGCGATCCGTCTTCCTCGCCGCCCTGGACATCGACGACCCGGCCGCCCGGTCGGCCTACCTGGACGAGGCGTGCGGGGCCGACGCCGCCCTCCGCCGGCGGCTCGAAGACCTGCTCGCCGCGGCGTCCGCGTCCGGCAGCTTCATGGCCGGCCCGGCCGCCGGCCGGCTCGCCCCCGACCCGACCGTCGGGTTCGGCGACGCCGCCCCGGCCGGCGAACCGCCCGGGACCGTCATCGCCGGGCGGTACAAGCTCTTGGAGCCGATCGGCGAGGGCGGGATGGGGACCGTCTGGGCGGCCGACCAGACCGACCCCGTCAAACGCCGGGTGGCGGTCAAGCTGGTCCGGGCCGACCGGGCCGGGTCGAAGGCCATCCTGGCGCGCTTTGAGGCCGAGCGGCAGGCCATCGCCCGGATGGACCACCGCACGTCGCCAAGCTCCTGGACGCCGGGGCGACCGCCGCCGGCGACCCGTTCTTCGTCATGGAGCTGGTCAAGGGCATCCCCCTGACCGACTACTGCGACCAGCACCGGCTGACCGTCCCGCAACGACTGGAACTGTTCCGGCAGGTGTGTGGGGCGGTCCGGCACGCCCACCAGGAGGGGGTCATCCACCGGGACCTCAAGCCGTCCAACGTCCTGGTCGAGGAGGTAGACGGGAGGCCGGCCCCGAAGGTGATCGACTTCGGGCTGGCCAAGGCGGTGGCCGGCGGCCCGCTGGCCGACGGGACGCTGTTCACCGGGCTCGGGGCGGTCCTCGGCACCCCCCCTGTACATGGCCCCGGAGCAGGCCCGGTTCGACGCCGCCGACGTGGGCACCCGGGCCGACATCTACGCCCTCGGGGTCATCCTGTACGAGCTCCTGACCGGTATCACCCCGATCCCCCGGGAGGCGCTGCGGAAGGCGGCCCTGGACGAGGTCCTGCGGGTCATCCGGGAGCAGGACCCGCCGGCCCCGTCGAGCCGGCTCAGCACCCTCGACGCCGCCCCGGGCGTGGCGGCGGTCCGGCAGACCGAGCCGAGGAAGCTCGGCCGGCTGGTCCGGGGCGACCTCGACTGGATCGCCATGAAGTGCCTGGCCAAGGACCGGGACCGGCGGTACGAGACGGCGGCCGGGCTGGCCCGGGACATCGAGCGGTTCCTGAACCGGGAGCCGGTGTCGGCCGGCCCGCCGACGGCCGGGTACCGACTGCGGAAGTTCGTGGCCCGGAACAAGGGGCCGGTGATCGCCGCCGGGCTGGTCCTGCTCGCCCTGGTCGCCGGCATCGCCGGGACGACGTGGGGGCTGGTCGAGGCCCGGGAGGCGGCGGCGGCCGAGAAGGCGGCGAACGAGGTGGCCAACGACCGGTTGACTCAGGCGGGGAAGGGGAACGCGATCCTCACCGCGATCTTCGCCGACCTGGACATCCGGTCGTTCACCCGGGGGGACCGGCCGCTGGAGGTGTTGCTGGCCGACCGGCTGGTCGCGGCCGCCGACCAGCTCGACGGGGAGGCGATCGGAGACCCGGTGGTGGTGGCCAACCTCCAGAACCGGCTCGGCCAGTCCCTCCTGAACCTCGGGTTCGACGACCGGGCGACGCCGCTGCTCGAGAAGAGCCGGGCGACCCTGACCGCGGCCCTCGGCCCGGACGACCGGGACACCCTGAGGAGCCTGAACAACCTGGCCAACGCGCACCAGAAGGCCGAGCGGCCGGCCGACGCGGTCCCGTTGCACGAGGAGTGCCTGGGGCGGCGGCGGGCCGCCCTCGGCCCGGACGGCCCGGACACCATTACCAGCCTGAACAACCTGGGCCTGGCCTACCAGCAGGTCGGGCGGGTGGGGGAGGCGGTCCGGCTCGCCGAGGAGGCCCACCGGCGGATCACCGCCAAGCTGAGCCCCACCCACCCCGGCGCCCTGGAGGCGACGGAGAGCTTGGCGAACACATACCTGCTCGCCGGCCGGACCGGCGAGGCCGTCCCGCTGGCGGAGGCCTGCCTGCAGGGGCGGCGGGACCGGCTCGGCCCGGACCATACGGCCACCCTCCGGAGTATGCACAACCTGGCCGAACACTACCGGAGGGCCGGCCGGCCGGCCGACGCCCTGCCGCTGTTGGCCGAGTGCCTGCGGCAGCGGCGGGGGAAGATCGGCCCGACCCACCCGGAGACCCTCAGCACCGTGAACAACCTGGTCCTGATCCACGCGGCCGCCGGGCGGGTCGAGGAACTGGTCCGACTCTTGGAGGAGGCGCACCGGGCGATCACCGCGCGGGGCGGGTCCGACCACTCCGAAGCCCTGCGGGTGATGAACAATCTGGGCTACGGGTACGTCATGACCGGGCGGGTCGACGACGCCCTGCCCCTGTTGGAGGGGTGCCTTCACCGGCGGCGGGCGAAGATCGGCCCGGACCACCCGGAGACCCTGGACACGGCCAGCACCCTGGCCGAGGTCTACCTCGGCCGGGGGCGGGTGGGGGAGGCACTCCCGCTGTACGCGGAGCTGGTGGCCGGCCGGAGGAAGCAGCCCGGGGTCGACACCCCGGTGTTCGCCGGCGCCCTCGCCGAGATCTCCTCCGAACTGCTGGCGGGCGGGCAGTTCGCGGCCGCCGAGCCGTACCTGCGGGAGTGCCTGGCCGTCCGGGAGAAGGTCATCCCGGACGCCTGGAACACGTTCAACACCCGGTCGGTACTCGGCGGCTGCTTGCTCCGGCAGGGCAAGCCGGCCGAGGCCGAGCCGCTCCTGCTCGCCGGGTACGAGGGGATGAAGGCCCGGGCGAAGGACATCCCGCCGCCGGGCCGCACCCGGCTGCCGGAGGCGGCCGACCGGCTGGTCGAGCTGTACAAGAAGCTGAACAAGCCGGACGAGGTGGCCAAGTGGCGGGCCGAGCGGGCGACGTACCCGTCCGTCGCCCCGCTGCCCCGGCCGGCCGGTCCGCGGTCGTGACCCCGGCTTCACAGAGGCACGCCCCGGTCGCGGGCCGATCTGGCTCGGGTGGCCGGGGCAGAGTCCGCGATGCCCCGGTGGCGGACGGACCGAGGCATCGCGGAC
>JAIEQN010000019.1 GCA_019747685.1 Gemmataceae bacterium | reverse complement strand
TGACCCGCTGCCCCGGCGGGAGGGCCGATACCAGGTTGATGAGGTGGTTCTCGTCCCGCAGGTCCACGTCCTCCAGCTTCAGCACCACATCCCCGACCCGCAGCCCGGCGGCCTCCGCCGGTGTGCCCGGGTGGACGATCTCGACCAGCGCCCCGCACACCCGGTTCAGACCGAGCCGGATCGCCTCGGCCGGGTCGAGGGTCGTCGCCAGTTGCACCCCCAGGTAGCCGCGGGTCACAGCCCCCTTCTCGAACAACTGGGCCGCCACCCGCTTGACCAGGTTCACCGGGATGCTGAACGACACCCCGGTGTTGTTCCCGCTCTGGGAGGCGATGGCGGTGTTGATCCCGACCACCCGGCCGTCCAGGTCGACCAGCGGGCCGCCGCTGGACCCGGGGTTGATGGCCGCGTCGGTCTGGAGGAACTCCTTGATCCGGATGGTCGACCCGAGGCTGATCTGGCCGCGGTCGGTGGCCGAGATGATCCCGTGGGTGACGGTCTGGTTCAACCCGAAGGGGCTGCCGAAGGCCAGGACGTACTGGCCGCGGGCGACCCGCTCGCTGTCCCCGAGTTCGACCGCCGGAACCGACTCGTCGGCCAACTGTAGCAGCGACACGTCCGATTCCGGGTCGGGCAGGATGCGGATCGGCTGGAGGATGCGGCCGTCGGACAGTGTGACGTAGACCTTGTCCCGGGGGGCGTCGCCGACGACGTGGTTGTTGGTGATGGCCGCCGTCCCGGCTACCCCCGGGAACCGGACCAACACCCCGGACCCGGACTCCTCCTTCGGCTTGGCGGCCCCGGTCGGCGGGGGCGGCTTGACCGCGTCGACGGCCACCACCGCCGGGCCGACCTTCTTGACCACCGCCTGGAATCGGTCGTTGAGGGCGGCGACGCCGGCCCCGGCCGGGCGGTCGGACTCGGCCGCCGGGGCCTGGGCCGGCGGCAACGGCAGGGCAGCGACCGGGTTGCGGCCGCCGAACAGGGAGTCGGCGGCCGCCCCACCCAGGAAGGCGCAGACGCCGCAGGCCGACAGGACCCCGAGTCGCTTGAGCATGGCGGATGACCGGAAAGGAGTACGAGCCCGCCCATAGCTATGGGCGGGCTTTCACCCCACTGTAAAGGTCAATCACGGGGATCGTGAGTCCGATCTCGGCGAAACGACTGACCCGGAACGATCCGCCCCCGCACGGGACGAAAAAAGCCCGCGGCCTGTGCAGGCCGCGGGCACGGAGCGTTCGGGACCGCCGGGTCCGACTACTTGGACAGGTCGATCTCCAGGTCGGCGATGTTGACCTCCCGCTCGGACATCGGGTCGCGGCCGTCGGTTACCCGGGTCCAGTCGAAGTCGCCGCGGCCCTGGCCCCAGCCGCCGTCGGCCTCCATCTCCCGCTGGCAAGCGATGCAGAAGGTGCTGTACGGCAGGGCGTTGAGCCGGATGACCGGGATCTTGGTCCCACACCCCTCGCACTTGCCGTAGGTCCCCTGCTTGAGCCGCCGCAAGGCCCGCTCGACCTGGGCCAGCTCCTTCGCCTCCAGCTCCGCGAGCTGGGTGCTGATCTCCTCCCCGCTGGAGTTGAAGGCGGCCTCGGCGGCGTCGCCGGTCGCCCGCGACCCCTTCCCGCGGGACAGGTCGTCCAGCTCCATCCCCAGCCGCTTCCGCAGCTCGGTCCGGCGGTTGACCAGGGTTTTATGCAGTCGTAACAGGGCGTCGTTTCGTGCCATGGCTCGCCACCTCCAGGGGGCATCGCTTCCGGCCGGTCGAAACCGGTGGGAGCCGGGTGTTGGGGGTCGGGCGGTGGTCGGGGTGGGGTGGCGTCACCCCGGCCCGATTCCGTTTCGCCGCCCGGTACTATCGAGGATCGACCCTCGGTCCTTCCGAAACCGTCCGGATTTACGGCCCGGTCGCCCGGGGTGTCCGGTGACACGATCCGACCGTTGGAGGCCGAAAGTTCGGAAACGGATTCGGCTTCGGCCGGGAATCGCGTTTCGTCTGGTTCAGTGAACGTCAGCAACCGGGGTGCCGTTGGCGAACCGGCATCCGAAAACGGCCCGAACCACCGACACGACAGCCCCGGCCGTAACTCGCCACCCGACAGACGATTCGGCCCGTGTTGCGGATTGGAACAAGTGGTGACGTTTTGAGCAGCCGGGCGGCGGACCCCCCTTGCGGGCTGGTCGACCACGACCTGCCCAAGTCGGGCCGGGCTGAATACTAAGACTGGAGGTTCTGGAGCATGTCCCGCAGCGGCACTAGCCGCTGACCCCGGGGGTCGTCGATCTTCAGGGCCTTCAGGAACCGCCGGCGGAGTTCGGCCTGCAACTCCTCGATCGCACTCGGGGCGGTGCTGGCCAGCGTGATGCACCCGCCGGCCCGACGGTCGTGCCCGCCGGCCCGGCCGAGCTTCCCCACCACCTGCCGCAGCACCTCCCCGGCCTTGGCGTCTGCCCGGGCCGCCCGGACCGACAGGATTAGTTGGTCCCCGAACACCCCGCCGCAGACGGCCCAGTCCACCTCCTCGAACCGGATCATGAAGTCGACCACCTCGGCCGCCTGCTCCGGCTGGGGCAGGTCGTCCACCCAGCTGATGATGAGCCGGTCGTAGATGAACGAGCTCTGGAGGGCGTGCAAGAGGCATTCGAAGTGGCTGTGCGGCAGCCGGGCGTTGCGGATCCGGGCGATCAGGTCCTTGTCGGCCAGCGGGTAGAGCTGGATCAGGGCGGCGTCGTCGGCCGGCCCGGCCTCCCGCGGGAACCCGGTCAGCTCGGTCTCGATCGCGTACAAGAGGGCCGTCGCCACCGCCTCGGGGATCGGCACCTCCTGCTCGGTCAGGTACTTGGTGACCAGGGTGCAGGTGGCCCCGAGGCCCGGGCGGATGTCCACGAACCCTACCCCGTCCAGGTCCCCGGGGGTGTCGTGGTGGTCGACCACCGCGTACAGCGGGACCTCGTCCGGGAAGGTGTGCCGGCCGGTGTTCGGCTGGCTGTCCACCATCACCACCGCGTCCCCGGCCGCCCAGTCCACGTCCTCGATCGGCACCAAGTCGAGCCGCAGGGCCTCGACCATGGCCCGGTTCTCGGCCCGGCTGATGAGCCCGTCCCGGGTCAGGACGGTCGGCTTGCCCAGCCGCTGCCCGACCAGGTGGGCCAGCCCGAGCATGCTCCCCAGGCTGTCCGGGTCGGGCTGGACGTGGGAGACGAACACGACCCGGTCGGCGGCCTGCAACCCGGACAGGAATCGGTCCGACCGGCGGAGCCCGATGGTCCCCGACTTCCCGTTACTACCACCGTCCGGGTCGGCGCTGCGACGCGCCATGTGGGTACGACCTCCGTCGTCCGGGCCGCCGCGTCCGTGCGGTCAGTCCGTGGGGGGCGGGCAGGGCCGGTCCGTGGCCCACTCCGTTTTACCCGACTGCCGCGGCGTCGCCAAGCGAAGCCGTCGGCGACCGCAAACCCGGTCGTGCTCTAATCGCAACAAGTCGCCAGAAGACAGTCACTTGCGGAGAAATGGATGGTGACCACCCCCTCCCCCCCTCGTTTTTCACGCCAACACCGCTTCAAACAGAACTCGTTGCTCGGTGGCCGCTTACAACAAATTCCGACCGTGGTCGAGCATGAGCGGCCGTGCATACTGGTCAGATAACCCATTCATAACCCGCGGCCACACCAGCACTTCCCGTCCGACCACAGCATGACGGTAGCGATCATGCTCGTCGAAATGGCTTCGCCTGGCCATCCGACACTTCCTTCAGCCGAGGTCCCAACCTCCCCTCCCGATGAGCGACCGGTCCGGTCGCCGAGCCGGGATGTGCCGACGATCTGCCGAAATAGGGGGTCGGTGCAGGCTGGCGAGGTCGGCCTGCATTACCTGTACAAATTGTCACATCGGATTTCGGAAAAGTCAAGCCGGGTTGTCAGGAAATGTCCGGAAGCGGCGGCCGGGGTCGTGCTCCCGAGGTGGGACACGATCGCAAGTGACTCGGGTGGTCGGTCGTGGGCGCAAAAAAGAACCCGCGGCCGGCCGCGGGTGGGGACTGACCCTACCGGGACTCGAACCCGGGTTTTAGCCTTGAGAGGGCTACGTCCTAGGCCACTAGACGATAGGGCCGGGCTTCCTCGAACCATTATGTTAGCCGCGGCGGGGTGGGTGTCAAGGACCGGGGCCGGGGTCGAGGCCCGGCTCGGGTGGCCGGGGCCGAGTCCACGACGACTCACGGCGGATTGTTACCTCTCCCCTTGCGGGGGTGACTGGTGCCGCGGGGGGAACACCCCCCACCCGCCACTCCGGGGCGACCTCCCCCACAAGGGGGAGGTGATGGCCAGCTACCGGGGCATCGCGGACTCTGCCCCGGCCGCCGCCCGCCCCGTCGGCGAACCCCGGCTTTCGGCGGCCGGCCGGTTTGATATGCTCAACGGGGGGCGACGGTGTCGCGGGGGCGGGCATGGGCATCCACGACCGGGACTACTACCGCGACGGCGGCCGGGGCCTGTTCGACGCCTGGGGCCGGCAGCGGGTGACGGTCTGGCTGATCGCCGTCACCTGCGCCGCCTGGGTCGCCCAACTGGCCACCCTCCGGCTCCCCGGCGGGGGGGTGACCGGGGCCTTCATCTACGACCCGGACCTGGTCCGCCGCGGCGAGGTGTGGCGGCTGCTCACCCCCGTCTTCCTCCACGACCCCCGGTCCCCGTTCCACCTGTTCTTCAACATGCTGGTCCTGTACTGGGCCGGCAGCCGGCTGGAGGACCGGTACGGCGGGCGGGAGTTCCTCCTGTTCTACCTGGCCGCCGGGCTATTCGCCGGGGTGGTCGACTTCCTGGTCGAGCTGGCCGGCCAGACCCCCCCGGCCCGGGCCCTGGGGGCCAGCGGGGCCGTCACCGCCGTCCTCGTCCTCTACGCCTGCCACTACCCGCGTCAACAAATCCTGCTCTTTTTCGTCATCCCCATGCCCGTCTGGCTCGTCGTTGTCCTGTACGTCGGTCTGGACGCGATCGGGGCGTTCGGGGGCCGGCAAGACGGGATCGGGTACGTGGCCCACCTGGCCGGTGCCCTCTTCGGCCTGCTGTACTACCAAACCGGCATCCGACTTGCAAGCATCTTGCCCGAGTGGGGGCGGTCGCCTCGGCGGCCGGCTCCCGCCCCCCGGCTGCGGGTCGTCCCGATCGACCCGCCGGACGCCGACGACCAACAACCCGCCCCCCCGCCCGCCGCGGCTCCGCCGGCGGACGCGGGGTTCGACGCCCGGGTGGACGCGGTCCTGGCCAAGGTGTCGAAGTACGGGCAGGAGACCCTGACGCCGGAGGAGCGGGAAATCCTATTCCGGGCCGGTGAGTTGTACAAAAAACGGCGGAAGTGAACGAGCGATGCCCCTCTATCAGTATCACTGCCGGTCGTGCGACCACGGGTTCGAGGCCCTGGTCGGCGGCCGGCCGGGCGAGGAAGTCGTTTGCCCCGAGTGCCGGGCCGACGCCCCCGAGCGGGTGATCGGGCTACCGGCCGTGGGCCGGGTCGCCCCGGCGGCC
>JAIEQN010001105.1 GCA_019747685.1 Gemmataceae bacterium | reverse complement strand
CTGCGGGTGAAGGACCTCGACTTCGCCGGGTCACGGGTGGTGGTCCGGGACGGGAAGGGGTTCCAGGACCGGGTCACGGTGCTGCCGGCGGCGGTGGTCGGGCCGTTGGAGGACCTGCTGGCCCGGCGGCGGGCCGAACACGAGCGGGACCTGCGGGCCGGGCGGGGCCGGGTGCCGCTGCCGGACGCCCTGGCCCGGAAGTACCCGGCCGCCCCGGCCGAGTGGGCCTGGCAGTACGTGTTCCCGGCCTCGGCCCGGTGCGTGGACGACCGGGACGGCGGGCGGGTGAAGCGGCACCACCTGCACGAGTCGGTGGTCCAGAAGGCGGTGAAGGCGGCGGTCGCACGGGCGGGGATCGCCAAGCCGGCGACCCCGCACACCCTGCGGCACGCCTTCGCCACGCACCTCCTGGAGGACGGGTACGACATCCGGACCGTGCAGAAGCTGCTGGGGCACAAGGACGTGCGGACCACCATGATCTACACGCACGTGTTGAACCGGGGTCCGGGTGCGGTGAAGAGTCCGCTGGACCGACCGGCGGGTTAGCCGGGTCTGACTAACCCCGGGTGCGTGTCGGCCTGTACCGCCGTATCGCGAGCCGGGCCGGTGGGATGGTGCGTCAAGCCCAAAGGCGTTGTCGGCGCGTTAGTCTGCCCGGCGAGGCCCACTAACGGCATACCGAGGTCTGGTTAATTACGAGTTCGGCGGCGGAGGGTGCGGCCGGCGGGAGCGCCCAGCCGTGTCCCCCCAACTACTAAATCTCGCGCGCCTTCCAGCGAACAAGCTGACACACCCTGCCAATGGGGCGCATCTGGAGGACTGCACATGAACGACGTGTTGACGAACCCCTTCTTTCTGGTGTTCGCGTTCCTGACCCTCAGCAACGTGGCCATCGCGGCCGGGTACTATTGGTACCGTGCCCGCAAGGCGGAGCTGGACGCCAACCTGAAGCACGAGATGCTCCAGCGGGGGATGTCGGCCGAGGACATCCGGCAAGTGCTGGCCGCTCCGGTCAAGCCCCGCAAGCCGGCCGTGGCGGCGACCTCAGACGCCGAACCAGGCGCTGCACCTGACACGGGCCGCCATGATGGTTCTCAAAAGTCGTAGGTTCCTCCGGCGGCCCGTGCAGGTGAGCGGGGTCGTTCGGCGGCAGGAGACGCGGGATGCGACGGCCAAAGGTGATCCTCGGGTTGCTGGCAGTCGTCGCCCTCGGCGCGCCCCTCGCAGCATGGCGGACCCGGTCCGACCCCGCTGACGGGCCGATCGACCCAACACTCCTCCCCGCGGCGTTCGACGTGGCTGGCCTGAAGCCCGCCATTCAGTGGGTCGGGCCGCTGCCGCCGCCGCCGGACCGCTTCCACGGCAGCGAGCCGACGATCGCCGCCGACGCGGCCGGGCGGGTGGTTGTGGTGGCGCTCGACCACGGTGCTATGTCGGCCGGCCCGCGGCTCCTACAGTGGGCGTCGGCCGACGGCGGGAAGACGTGGCCGGCGGCCGCCGCCCTCGACCGCTGGCCGACCGCCCAAGCGTACAACCACGACCCCTGGCTCGGCACGGACGGCAAGGGTCGGTTCTTCCTGGCCCTGCTTGGCAGCTACCTCGGCGGGGTGCGGGTGAGCGAGGACGGCGGCCGTACCTGGGGGGCCGTGATCGACGTAACCGGCAAGAACGTGGACAAGACGTTGCTGGCCGTTGCCCCCGGCGGTCAGCACCTCGCGTTCCTGGCGATGGGCAACCCGCCCGGCCGGCCGCAGTACCCGCCGGTCCTGCTCCGTTCGGCGGACGCCGGCCGCACTTGGGCGGAGCTGCCAACCCCGGCCGAACTCCGGGACCCGCTCCCCGACGGCGGATGGGTGCAGGAGTGGACGCCGCCCGGCGGGCAGCCGGTCCGCACCCGGCTCACGTACCCCAGTCCGTTCCCGACCGGACTTGCGATGCGGAGCGCGAACCGACTGGCGGCCGGCTGGTTGGTCTGGCCGAACCGCTCCGGGCACCGGGCGTCGGTCGTCGGTACCACCGCCGACGGGGGCAAGACGTGGACGCTGGCTACCCTGGCAACCTGTCCCGAGAACCCGTCCCGTCGGCACAATGGTCCGGTCGTCGCGTGCGACCGGGACGGGACGCTGTTTGCCGCCCACGCGGCCCCCAAGGCCGGCGGGCCGGGGCTCGAAACGCAGGTCCGCTCGTCCGCCGACGGACGCGCTTGGTCGGAGCCGGTGCGGGTGTCGTCCTCAGGCGCCGACACATGCCGGTACCACGCCGTTTCTGCCGCAGCTACCTTGGTTCACCTGGCCTGGGTCGAGGAGCGGGCCGGCAAAAGCCGGATTTGGTACCGCGGCTCGGCCGACGGCGGGAAAAGCTGGTCCGACCCACTCCCGCTCGGCGGGCCGCCGGCCGGCGACGCCTGGGAGCTAGCCGGCGACTACCTAAGTGTGGCGGACGACGGCCGCGGCACCGCCCATGTGGTCTGGAGTCAGCAGCCACGAGACAAGCCTGGGGCGGTCTGGTACGCTCGCGTTGAGTGGACGGCTCCCCGCGAGCGGTAAACTCATGTCAAACAGGCACGCCGAACCGGGTAGCGTGTTGTCAAGGGGCGATTCTGGATGACCAGTTGGGGTCGAACGGGGCGCGGGTCTCGGGCGCCCCGTAGCACAGCATGACCAGCTTCCGCATGCACGCGCCCACCGCCCGCGTCCGCGGCTTGCCGGCACCCACGAGGCGGTCGAAGAACCCCTCGAGGGCGGGGCTGAGCCGGACGGCCGTGAGGGTCGGCAGGTGCGGGGCCGTGCGGAGCCGGGCGTTCCCGGCCCTACTCAGCCGGGTCTGCCGCCGCACGCTCGCCCCGCCCCGGAACTCCCGCCGGGCCAGCCCGCGGTAGGCGGCCGCCGACTCGGCCGACGGCACCCGGTCGACCGGCGGCAGCTCGGCCAGGACGGTCGACGCGGTCTGGGCCCCGACACCGGGGATGGACGCCAGCAGGTCCCGGTCGGCCTTCAGCCCGGGGTGGGCGGCGATCGCCGCGTCGGCCGCCGCCCGCATCCGGTCGGCCTCCCGCCCGAGCAGCCTGACCACCCGGGCGACCGACCTCCGGGCGGCCGGGGTGAGGGCCGGGGCGGCCAGCCGGGCCTTCTCGTGGGCGGCCAGGGCCCGCAGGTCGTCCCGGCGGCGGACCAGCGCCTGGAGTTCCCGGACTTCCGGGGCCGGCGGGGACCAGCCCGGCGGGCCCTGGCCGCGGACGAGCTGGGCGATCAGCCGGGCGTCGGCCCGGTCCGTCTTGTTCCCCCGCCCCCGCATGATCCCGGCGTACCGGATGCGGGCCGGGTTGATGACGCTGACGTGCCGGCCGGCGGCGTGCGGGTGGCCGGCCAGGGCGTCCTCGTACCCGCCGGACGCCTCCATCCCGAACCGGAGGTCGGCCCCGCCCGCGTGCCGGTCGGCCCGGGCGGCGAGGGCGGCGAACCCGGCCGGGGCGTTCGGGAACGCCTTCTCCCGGGCCGCCCCGCCGGGGGCGAGGAGGCAGGCGTCGAGGGTGGCCTTGGAGATGTCGATCCCGACGAACGCGGTCGCGGCGGTGCCCACGGCGTCCCTCCCCTCTGGCTCACGGATGCGGGGTCGGCTGGGGTCAGCCACCCCGGGGTAGCGTCCGAGGTCGAGGAGCGCCGGCGGGCGGGCCGCCACCTGGTTCCCGAGGTCGGGGCCTCACGCGCTGCATGCGGTTCGTCCGCCCGCCGGGCTGTCGCCTCAACGACCCCGGCATGGTAACATGTGAGCCGCTGCAGCCGACCGGGCCTTCGGCCCGGCCGCTGACCGGGGTCGTTCCGCACGTCGGCTCGGTGGTTTGTAGCGGCCGTGCCGGTTCCGCAATTCTCACCGTGCGGGTCGTTCCCCTTCCGACGTTGCATCCCGGGCCGGCTTCGCCGAAAGATGGGGCAGCGTCGCCGTCCCGTCCCCGGTGGGGCCGCCCGTGACCCGAGCCGCCGTCGCCCTCCTGCTGACCGCCCTCGCCGGGTGCGCCAGCTTCCCAACACCGGGGGGCTCACGCCCCCCGCCCGCCGTGCCACCGACTCCGGTCGCTCACGCTCCCGGCTCGCCGGGGGTGGTTGTGCGGGCGGCCGCCCCCGCCCCGGACCGGCCCGACCCGGCCGAGGTCAAGGCCCTCGAAGCCACCCTCCGCGACCTACTCGTCAAGAACGTCCCCGACCCCCTCGTCCAGTCCGCCCAGGACTGGGGCCGGCAGGAGTACGGCCGGGTCGGACCGCGGCTCCGGGCCGACCCGGTCATGGGGGTGCGGAACGACGGCCACTGGCGGCGGGTGGCCGTCCGGGTGCCGAATTCGGCGGCCCTCGGCGTCGGCATCACCGAGGCGGCGTACCCGGAGCCGGGCAAGACCACGTTCACCGCCATGATCGGGGCCGACTGCGTCATCCGGTTCGAGCAGCAGGTGTGGCGGAACGGCCGGCGGCTGTACAGCGGCGAGACCCGCGGCCGGTGCCGGGCGGCGGTCCTCCTGAAGTGCGAGGCCACCACCCGGACCGAGACCAAGCCCGGGGGCCTGCTGCCGGTCCCCGACCTCGTCGTCCGGGTCCGGGTGACGGACGCCCAGCTCTTCTACGAGAACCTGGTGATCGACCACACGGCCGGGGTCGGCGGGGACGCGGCCAAGATCATCGGTGAGACGATCATCGACGCCGTCAAGAAGCTCAAGCCGGACCTGGAACGCGACCTGCTGGCCAAGGCGAACGCGGCCGTCGTCAAGGCCGCCGACACCAAGGAGGTCCGGGTGTCGCTGGGCGGGCTGTTCGGGAAGTAGCCCTGGCCGAGGGTCACTCTGACGTAGTTTCTTCCGGTCGGGTGACATGGTTCGGGCGTGGGGTGGGACACCCGACCGGAACCAATGAGAGCGACCTGAATGGGGCCGGCGGCGAACCCGGCTTGTGCCGGCCCCGCATCCCGCGTATACCACGCCCGCTCGCCGGCCGGGTCCAGGACGGCCCCGGCCCACCTCCCGGCAAGGACCCGCCGCGTATGCCCCGCCTGCTGCCGCCGCTCGCGGTCGTCGTTTGCTTGTCCCCGTCTCTGACCGCCGCCGACCCCGTCGAGCGGGAGTTGGCCATCCAGGCGGCGCTGGCCGCGGCCGACGAACACTCGGCAGCCAACCGCCCGGCCGATGCGGTGGCCGCGCTGGAAGCCCGGCTGGCCGACGCCGACGGCCACAAGGCGTACCTGGCGGCCCTCCGGAAGGCGTACGCGGCGGCGCTGGCCGCCCCCGACCTCGACCCGGCCCGGGCCGAACAACTGAAGCGAAAGCTGGCCCTGCTCGGCGGCCCGCCGACGGTGCCGGTGTCCGCCGAGGTGACGCCGCCGGCCACGGAGGCCGACCCGCTCCGGGACGCCCGGGTGCTGTTCAAGCAGGGGAAGTACGCCGAGGCGGCGGCCCGGTTCGCGGCCGGGTCGGCGTCCGGCGACGACGCCGCGGCCTGGGCGTACTGCCGGGTGAAGCTGGCGGCCGACGCGGTC
>JAIEQN010000291.1 GCA_019747685.1 Gemmataceae bacterium | reverse complement strand
TGGGGGCGGGGGTGCGGGCGGCGGCCGGGGCGCGGCACAACGCGCAGCGGCGGCGTGGCGGGGGCCGGCCCGGGCGTTACAGTCCGCCTTAACGATAATGACGGCCCGGCCGGCGGAAAAGATTGCCGACCCCAACCCCCGGGAGGGTGGCGAGCCGTGGGCGCGGTTGGCGCGCCGGGAGCGTGAGCGACCGGAGGGATCAGCTCCGGTCGCTCACGCTCCCGGCTCGCCAGACACCCGGCTCGGTCCCTTTCCCCCACGGGGGGAAGGGTTCGGGGCCGTGGTCTTTGCCTCTACCCGACGTAAACGCCGTCGGGGACGACCGCACCGCCGAACGGGGCGAAGTCGACGAACCCGGGCGGCTCGGCGGCCGCCGGGAAGGTGCCGGCGAAGTAGGCCCGGACCCGGGCCGGCGAGCCGGCCCCGCTGCCGGTCACCACGTCCGCCCGGCCGTCCAGGTCGAAGTCGGCCGCCGCCACCCGCACCCCGCCCCGGTCGGCCGTGTTCCCGGCGACGAAGAAGTTGGCCAGCGGGTTGGCCTGGGCCCCGGCCACGTTCCCGTCCGCCACCAGCCGGCCGCCGAGGGCGAACACCCGGGGTGCCCCGCCGGGGCCGCCGCCGAAGATCAACTCCCCGTACCCGTCCCCGGTCATGTCCCCGATCGCCAGGTACGCCCCGTTGCGGAGGCGGACGGCGTCCTCCCCCGGGAAGGCGAAGAAGTCGTCCACCAGCCGCACCGGGGCCGGCTCGGTCAGGACGGTGTACCCGTCGTACAGGGCCACCCGCGGGCCGCCGCCGAACCCGGCCGCGACGACGACCTCGGCCTTACCGTCCCCGTTGGTGTCCCCGACCGCCGCCCGGGCCCCGCCCCGGAAGTTCGGGTCGGCGATGCCGAGGAAGTTGGCCCGGATGGCCAGGTTCGCCCCGGTCAGGCCGAACACCGTCACCCGCGGCCCGCCCCCCTGGTCGGGGGTGAACACCAGCTCGGCCTTGCCGTCCCCGTCGATGTCCCCGGCGGCCACGAACGCCCCGCCGGTGAAGTCCGCGCTCCCGGCGAATGGGGGGGTCGGCGGGACGATCAGGGTCAGCCGGTCGCGGCCGTCGACGACCGCGAACCGGACCGGCGCCCCCGGCCCGGTGACGACGGCGAAGTCGGCGACCCCGTCCCCGTTCACGTCGGCGGTGGCCGACCGGAACACCCCGGTGTACGGCTCGGTGGTCGGCAGGATGCTGAGGCTGCGAGCGCCGCCGGGGTTGACCCGGGTGTCCAGCCCGACCGGGACGACGGTCACCTGCCCGGCCGCCCCGGTCACGGTGAACCGGGCGCGGAACGGGGGCTCGCGGTCGCCCCCGCCGCCCCCGGGTCCCGGGGGGAGCGGGTTGAAGGTGATGTCGTTGAGCAACCGGACGGCGACCATCTGCTCGTTGTCGTTACCCGCCAGCAGGATTTTGCCGTTGGTTACGAAGATGGTCGCGTTCGACCCGATCTTATAGTCCGCACCCCCCGCGGACGGGGCGGACGGAGAATTGACCGCGTAGGCGCGCTTCCCATCCGTCCCAAATGTAGTGTCGAGCGAGCCGTCGGGGTTGAGCCGGGCCGCCGCGAACTCGTAGATTGCCGGCTCGGCTTGGCGGGTCTGGGCGCGGCCACCGATCACGATCCGCCCGTCCGGCTGGACGGCCACGCCGGTCGCGTCGTCATCGTTTTCCCCAGCAAGGTCGAAGGCGACGAACGCCTGCCCGTCGCCGTCGAAGCTGGCGTCGAGCTTCCCATCCGGGGTAAACCGCGCGACGATGAAGTCGCCTGCTTCGCCCGCATACGACGTGAACTCGGAGTAGGGTTGGCCACCGACGACGACGATCCTCCCGTCGGCCTGCAGGGCCGCACCCCCGACCACAACACCTCGGGTCGATGTCAGATGCGAGCCGAGGTCCGTGGTGGCAACGCCCGCGGTGCCGAAGGTATCATCCACTGTGCCATCCGCCTGAAGGCGGATGACCTGGAAGTCCCCCCGCGTGCCAAGCGGACCCGGGGTGTGCCCGGCGATCACGATTCGACCGTCGGCCTGGAGTAGAACGTTCGGGTTGTAAAAGTCGTCCGTGGCCGGCACGGAGACCCGGCCGTCGCCGCCGAAGGACGTGTCGAACGAGCCGTCGGGAAGGAGGCGAGCGACCGAGAGGTTTCCGGCGGTGAACAATGCCGAAGACGTGGTGCCCCCGACGAGTACGATCCGCCCGTCGGGCTGAAGCGCCATGTCCCAGATGGCGTTGCCCGCGGCGTTGAACGGGAAGCTGACCTTGCCGCCGGTTCCGAACGTGGTGTCGAGCGTTCCATTGGAGTTGAGGCGGGCCACCGCCCAGTGCGCGGCACCGAGGCCACTATTGCCGCCGAGGCTGATGTCCGTAGTCGCCGACCCGGCGACCACGATCTTCCCGTCGGCTTGCAGCTCGATCGCCCGCCCGACCGCGCCGCCTAAGGTGGGGTCACTACCGAGGTCAAACGGTATGAGAACTCGGCCGTCTTCACCGAACGAAGTGTCGAGAACCCCGCTCGGTGTCAGCCGGGCAACCGCAAAATCTCTGTTATCCCCGATCAAGGTGTTTAGGTTGTTCGTTCCGAAGAGGAGGATGCGGCCGTCGGATTGTACCTCAGCGTCCTGGGCACCAGACACGAACCTGAATAGGCCTTGGTTGGTGATGCTGGCGACGCCTTGGTTGCCGAAGGACGGGTCGAGGTCGCCGGCCGCGGGGACCGCGCGGTCCTCAAGCCACTCGACCCTCACGGGGACCGGCGGGGACCGGCGGGGACCGGCGGGGACCGGCGGGGACCGGCGGGGACATGGGGCGATCGCTCCGGGCGGGTGCAGGCGGGCACCATCCTCCAGCGTGTGACACATTCAGTTTAACCGACGGCATCCCTCACGTCCACGCATAAACTGGTAAGTCTTCCCGACGCCGTGCGGGTGCGGTCGATAGGTCTGTCAGAACCCTCCCGACTCCGGCGGTTGGATGGCAGCCCCCCGGGTGCAACCCCCGGGCCGATTTGGTAGCATCGCTGTATGGCCCGTCCGTCCCCGCTCGACCGCCGCAAGTTCCTCGGGTCGGCCGCCGCCCTGTCCCTGTCGGCCACCGGCTACGCCCAGGTCGCCGGCACCGCCGACCGCGTCCGCGTTGCCTTCGTCGGCTGTGGCGGCCGGGCCCAGGCCCACCTCGACCTCGTCGCCCGGCTCGCAAAGGAGGGGAAGCCGGTCGCGGCCGCCGGCGTGTGCGACGTGTGGGACGGACGGGACGACGACTACGACACCACCTTCGGCGGCAAGACCACCCGCCGCCGGTACAGCCAGGGCCTTTACCCCGCCGCCCGCAAGTGCGGCCTCGACCCCGCCGACAAGGCCCGCGTCACGAAGGACTACCGCCGGCTGCTCGACCGGCCGGACGTGGACGCGGTGTGCATCAGCACCCCCGACCACTGGCACGGCAAGATGACGGCCGACGCCCTCGCCGCCGGCAAGGACGTGTTCGTCGAGACGCCACTGGCCCGCACCGCCGAGGAGGCCGTCGCCGTCCTCGAC
The DNA here is from genome assembly GCA_019747685.1 of Gemmataceae bacterium. Taxonomy (GTDB): domain Bacteria; phylum Planctomycetota; class Planctomycetia; order Gemmatales; family Gemmataceae; genus Urbifossiella. Next base: position 1,908 of record JAIEQN010000291.1, on the reverse strand, counting down.
GCCTGGAAGAAGGCCGGCCGGGTGGTGACGGTCGGCTGTCAGGGGATGGCCGACCCGGTCTGGGTGGCGGCCTTCGACCGCGTCCGGACCGGCGGCATCGGCCACGTCGCCCACGCCCAGACCGGGGTGTTCCGCAACGACGTGCGCGGCCAGTGGCGGTACTACCGGCTGACCCCGGACATGACCCCGGCAACCGTCGACTGGGACCTGTTCCTCGGCCATCGGTTTACGTTCGCCGGCCGGCCGGTCGGCCCCACGCCCGGGGAGCAGCCGTTCGACCGGGCGGCGTTCGCCCAGTGGCGGTGCCGGCGGGCGTTCGCCCTCGGCCCGTTCGCCGACCACCTGGTCCGCAACGTCACCTGCCTGACGGCGGCGATGGGCGTCCGCTTCCCGGCCCGGGTGGTCGGGGCCGGCGGGCTGTACCTGGAGTACGACGGCCGGGACGTGCCGGACGTGGCCACCGTCGTCGCCGACTACGACGAGGGGTGCCAGCTCGTCGCCACCACGAGCACGATCACCGGCTACCCGGTCGAGGAGGTCATCCGCGGCCGGCTCGGGGCGGTGAAGTTCGTCAAGGGCGGGTTCCACCTGTTCCGCGACGACCCCGGCCGGGGGGCCAACTTCCCGCCCCGGCTCGAACGGTTCCCGGAGCCGTCGGAGGTGGTCACGGTCGAGGCCCCGCGGAACGAAACCGAGGCCCTGTGGGAGAACTTCCTCGGCTGCGTCCGGGACCGCCGGCCGGCGACGTTCAGCCCGCCCGACCTGGGGGCGGCGGCGGTCACGGTGGCGGCGCTGGCCGAGGCGGGCTACCGGACCGGCCGGGCGTTGTTCTGGGACAAGGACCGGCGGGGAGTGACGGCCGCGGACGCGACGTGGGCCGACCGCTGGGAGAAGCGGAGCGCCGCCCGGGGGAAGCCGGGCCAGGTGTTCGGGTGGTCGGGCGGGGACGCCGGGAGCACGCTGGAGCCGCCGGCGTGGCAGCGGCTGGCCGGCCCGTGGACGGACGGGAAAGACCCGGCCCCCGGATGATGGCCGTCCCCGGATTTGAGGGCAGGGCGCAATTCTAAAATTCTGCCGATTCGCCACTTGGCGCCAGTTGTACGGCCGGTACATTCAAACTCGTCGGTCCTTCTCCCCCAACCGGCCTTGGCCCGAGCCGGGATGTCGGACTCGCCCGACCGCCCTCCTTCGCACCAAGGCTCCCTTGTGGTTGACCCCGGCGGCCGCACGGCGCGGCCGGCCGTTCGGTTAACGTCTGCCCTCGCAGAGGAGCATCATGCTCGCCTCCTTCCTGTCCGCCCGGCGACTGGCCGGGTTCGCGGTCGTCGCCGCCGCCCTGGCCGCCCCGGCCCCGGCCCGGGCCGACCTGGTCACCAACGGCGGGTTCGAGACCGGCGACTTCACCGGCTGGACCCAGTTCGGCAACACCGGGTTCACCGGGGTTCAATTCGGGGACTTCGGCGGGGTCCTCCCGTTCGAAGGCGACTACCAGGCGTTCTTCGGGCCAATCGGCAGCACCGGCGGGATCAGCCAGGACCTCGCCACCGTCGCCGGCCAGACCTACACGGTCAGCTTCGCCCTGGCCAACTTCGACGGGACGCCGAACTCCTTCTCGGCCGACTTCGGCGGGACGAACCTCCTGACCCTGGTGGACAACCCCGCTATGCCCTACACCCTCTTCTCGTTCGACGTGGTCGCCACCGGGGCGCTGACCACCCTGTCCTTCACCACCCAGCACGACCCGAGCTACTACCTGCTCGACGCGGTGAGCGTCAACCCGGCGGGGGCGAGCGTCCCGGCCCCGCCGGCCCTGCTGCTGGCGGCCGTCGGGGCCGGGGTGCTCGGGCTACGGCGGCGGCTGACGAAGGCGGCGGCCTAACCCGGCCCGCCGACGAAGACGCAAAAGGC
>JAIEQN010000031.1 GCA_019747685.1 Gemmataceae bacterium | reverse complement strand
CGGTCAGGTCCGTCGGGTAGGGCTTCCTGCTCATCACGACAGGCTATCGCCGACCCCATTTTGGACAAGCTCTGAGAGAAGTCGATGAACGGAACCAGGTCGAACGTCTGCGGCGTGCCCGGGACGATGTAGCAAACCATCCCAGACATGCCCGTAAGCTGCTCGGCCTCCTGGGCGGCCTGCTCACACAACTCGTAGGCCGGGTCGGGCCGGCGGAATTGGAGCGCCCGGCCCCAACCTTTCACCCACCGTTCGCCATCCCAACACTCGCCGCGAGTATTCGCTACGACGAAGCAATCGCCTTGTGTCACCTCTGGATCAGGAAGGGGCAGCCGACCGGGGACCGATTTTGCTGTACCAGCGCCGAGTGGTAGACTTGGGCGTTTGGCGGTAAGCAACCGCCCGGGCCGAGGCGTATCTTCGGCACCGATCTCCAGCGTGTGGTTATTACGAGTCATGGCTAGCACGTCCACTGTCTACAACAACCGGGTCGTCGTGACCGACGGGCAGCAGTTCCTCTCTCTGGAACCGCTCGTACTCCCCGTGACGGCCCAAGCCGGGTGCGCGCCCTGGCCGCTCGGCTTCTTGCGGCCCGCGATCCGGCCGAGCCAGCACTACTCCCGGCGGGTGAATACCGACCGGCCGACCAGCCGGGCGAACTCGGCCGCCGAGTACCATGCCCAGGTCTGCACGCGGGCGACGAGCGCCGCGAGCCGCCGCTCGACCCGGGTCTCAAGGGGCATCACGGCCGGCCACCGAGTCGGGCTTGGCGGGCGTGGGCCAGGCCGGCGGGGCGATGGCGATCTCCACACCCCGTAGACCGAGCACCGCGCAATGCATGGCCCCGCCGAAGTCCCGCTCCTTCGCGGCCGACACGCGGATGAAGTCGTCGGCCGCCGGCTTCATGGCGAAGGGCATCGGTCGCCCTCCCGCTCGCGGATCGCCGCCCGCAGTTCCTCGACGTTCGCTTTGGCCGCGTCGGGTCGCCCGCGGTCGATGTCGCGGGCAAGGAGGGCGAGGTAGCAGTCGAGTTGGAAGCGTGTCTCCGGGTCGAGTCGCTCGGCGACCCGGCGGTAGACATCGCTGCGTGACGGAACGTGGCTTGTCATGGCGCGTCTCGGGCCTGCTGGGCCTTGTGTGGGGAGGTCGTGGTTGGGTGCGGCCGGCAACGGTGAGCGCGCGCCGGCGTCACAGGTCGAGGTTGCGGAACACCGGCCACGAGCCGGCCCCGAACATCCGGCGGCCGGCCTCGGTGAGAGCGATCTCGTAGGCCGGTTCGCCGTCGGATAGCGTCTCGCCGTCCAACCACACCATTTCGACGAACCCCTGGGCCGCCATCGCCGCCGCGGCCTCGTCCATCACGACCTCGGCCCCGATCCACTCCGCCTCGTCCGGGTCGAGCTCCATCCCGTCCCGCAGCGAACGGGCGGTGGCGTCGGTGCCGTCGTAGAACTGGCGGAAAGGGACGCGGCCCCCTCGCTCCAGCAGGGTCCTGACGAGGTACTTGGCCGCCCGTTCCTGGTATTCGGCGTAAATCATTCCCATCGTTGTTCTCTGCGTTAAAAGGTTTCGGGGGTCGGTCACGGAACGGCCCTCCAGTCCCACGACCGGACGATCGGCCGCGGGCGGGGGGTCGGGCGGAAGATGACGACGGCGGACGGGAACGGGGCGCTCGCCTTCCCCCCGACGAACCGGAGCCGGCCCTTCACGAGCCGGACCTCGTCGGCCCTCATGACGTAGTCGTGCCAGTACCGGGTGTCGGTCCGGGCCGGGATGAGGCAGACGATCACGCTGCCGTCCCGGCTCGCTTGGAACGCCTTCCGGATCCACGCGGCCGATTCGGAGTACGGCGGGTTGCACCAGCACACGCCGGCCCACGCCTGGGCGAGGCCGTCCACCGCCGGTGTGTAGAAGTGCGGGCACTTCGCGTTGTGCGGCTCGGCGCACACGTCGGTCGTGAACTCGAACTCGTCGTTCAGCCGGTCGAAGAGGTGCTGGGGCGTCTCCCAGCAGTCGCTCTTCGCGCTGAAGTGGAAGGACGGGGTCATGGGTCACGATCTTGCTCGGGCCGGCCGACTCCTTCCCGTGTCCGCTCCCGCCGAGTCTCGCACAAGGGGGCGTCACGGGAGGCGGCGGAGAACTCGCCGAATGTGTCGCGGCGTGCGTTCGTGCCTGCCGCTCGCACCCGCCCAACACGCGAAGTCGGTGATTTCCGCTTTTATTGTTTGGGTCGTGTCCAGCGACGCACCCCCAACGCGACGGCGACTCAAACGCCCGCGCCGGGCGGCCGCCCGGCCCCGACGAGCCCAAGTGTCCTCTTGCCGGATTGCCGACCTTCTTGCTTCGCCCGCGGTCGCGCCGTACTGTCGCCGCATGTCCGACACCGACCCCGTTCGCCGACGTTCAGTCCTCCTCAGTTTCCAGTTCGTCGGCACCGCCCTCGCCGGGTCGCTAGCGATGGCCCTGGTGTCCGCGTTCGCCCCGCCGGCCACCCAGGTCACCGTCCTGGAGGCGCTCGTCAGTGTCCTCGGCGGCCTGTTCGTCAGCTACATGGGCCAGGAGGACCGGCGGGAGCGGCGGCGGGACGAGCTGGTCGAGCGGCTGGCCGTCCCCCTCGCTCTGGCCCCGGAGCACGACCTCTACGAGCAATACCTGGCCATGTGCCGCGGGCTGACCGAGCTGGCCCGGCAGGCCGACCCGGTCCTCCGCGAGATCGCGGCGCTAAAGTTGGCCTCGCTCGCCGGGGAGATCGGCGCGCTTGCCGACGGGAAGGTGGAGTTCGGGGCGACCGAGGCGTGGCGGACGGTGTACGAGCGGCTGCTCGCCAGCCCGGGGGTGAAGGAGTACCGGTCGGTCGCCTGGGTCCGCGGCGGCGACTACTGGCGGGACCAGCCGGGCCGGCAGAGCATGCGGGTCAACTTCGAGGCCGCCCACCGCGGGGTGCTGGTCGAGCGGATCGTCGTCCTCCCGGACGCCCTGTGGCCGGCCCGCCAGCCCCTGCCGTCGGACGACATCCTGCCGTGGATCCGGGAGCAGCACGACCACGGCATCTGGCTGACCCTGGTCCGCGAGTCGGAGGCGGCGGCCGAGCCGGACCTGCTGGCCGACTTCGGCATCTATGTAGACCGGGCGGTCGGCGTCGGGGAGACGGACGACCGGTCCCGCACCGTGCGGTTCACCCTGTCGTTCGACCCCCAGGCGGTCCGCGTCGCCCAGGAGCGATGGCGGCGGCTGTCGATCTACGCGACTTCTTTCCGCAGCCCGCTGGACCGACTGACGGACGGCCCGTAGGATCGGATCGGGCCGATCAGGTTTCCCGATGCACGGCAGTCTGCTCTACCTGGATACCGCCCGGCTCGGGCGGATGTCGCCGCGGGCGCAACAGGCCCAGCGGGACTTCGCCCTCATGGCCGGCCGCGATGGCGGGTCGGTGCGGTTCGAGCGGTTGCTGCGGGCGGGCGTCGAGGCCGTGCCGGCGGCGGTGGCCGACCAGTACCCGGGGCTGGCCGCGTGGCGGGGCGTCGGCCCGCTCAAGGCGTCCCTCCGGGCACTCGCCGGCGGCCGGCCCGACCTGCCCGTTCTGCTCGCCACCCGGTCGGCCGCCCTCATGCGGCTGGCCGCCCGCCTCCTGTTCCACCCGTGCCGGAACGTGCTGGTCACCGACCTCGGGTGGCCGGCTTACCACGCCATCCTGGAAGCCGAGCGGGTGCGAACGGGCCGCCGGGTGACGACCGTTCCCCTCCTCCGCCGGCTGCTGGACGGCCGCCTGTCCGAGGACGAGGCGGTGGAGGTGGTGCGGGCCGCCTATCTGCGGGAGGGGTGCGACGGGCTGTTCCTGACGGCCGTCAGCAACCTGGGCGTGCGGCTCCCGATCGAACGGGTCGTCCGGTCGCTGGAGGCGGCCGGGGCGGTCCGGTTCGTGGTGATCGACGGGGCGCAAGACTTTTGTCACGCCCCGGCCGACCTGCGAAACGACTACGGCGACCTTTACCTGGCCGGCTCCCACAAGTGGCTCGGGGCGTACCACCCGATGGGGCTGGGGTTCTACGGCCGGCCGCGGTCCCGGTCGTTCATCGAGACGGTGCTCGCCCTGCTCGTGGCTGGGGGCGGGCTGGACGACCCGCTGCTCCGGTTCTCGACCCAGCTCGAAGACGACGCCCTCGACGGGACGACCGAAACGGTCGGCCTCGCCCCCGTGTTCGCCTGCCAGGGGGCGGTGGCGGACGCCCTGGCCGGCCCACGACCGCCGGCCGACGTCCTCCCCTCACGGCTCGCCAACTCCGACGCCGCCGCGGACGTGGCCGCTGCGTCCGGCTGGACGCCGCACCGGCCCAGGGCGGACTTCCGATCCGGCATCCTCCTGTTGGACCCCGAGCGAATGGCCGTCCGCGAGCTGAGCGGCCCGGCCGTCCGGGCCGCGTTCGACGACCGGGGCGTCGCGGTGACCGGGTACGACGGCGGCCGGGTCCGGCTCTCGATGCCGCCGACCGGGGGGGCGGCGGGCGAGTTGGACCACCTTGGGCAAACCCTCCGGGCGGTGGCGTGACGCCGGGTCGAATCGCTCACTCGACGCCCGCGACGACGACCGATCCGACCGGCTCATCGGTCAACGGGTCCGACGGCGGTGAGGGCCGCGTTCGGAGCCAGCGGCCGAAGAGTTCCAGCCGGTATTCGTCCGTGTCGAACGCGACGAGGTGTTCCGCCCGGCGGCGGAGTGACAGCCGAGCGGCGAACCGCTCGGCCCGCCCCCGCACGGCCACCAGGTACTCTCGGAAGGCCGCGAACGCCTCCGGCTGGTCCTGTTCGAGCCGGCGGTACGCCGACAGCACCCGGTCGTCGATCATCCGTTGGCGGCCGGCCGCCGCGGGTCCGGGTGCCGGCCCGACTGATCGTCCTCTTCGACCGGCCTTGAGAAAGCCGGGTGGCGGCCCGTACTCGTCCCGGATGGCGCTGGCTAGCCACGCCCCCGGAGTCGTGCGGATGGTGGCGAACGGCAGGTACTCCAGGTAGCGACGGCACGCCGCGGGCTTGCGGGTGGCCAGCTCCGCGGCGACGGCCCGTCCGACCCCGTGCCTCACCAGTTCGTCGATCAGAGTGGCATCATCAGCCGGAGTGCGGGCTATCGGCTCGTCTGCTGGGTGTTGTTGTGTCTCTTGTGGGTCTGTCTCTTGTGGGGCCAGTTCCCGGCCCACCCCCCGGTCGGCCGGCGGCCCACTCGCCGGTTCGATCCGGCCTACGCAGGCATTTTTATTCGGCCCGGGTGGGCCGGGAACTGGCCCACCTCGGGGAGGGCGGCGTACAGGTTCAGCCGGTAGGTGCTCTCCTCGCACTCCCGCCCCTCCTCGCTCCGGTTGACCAGCCGCACCAGCACCCCGCGGCGGATCAGGGCCGCGCACGCCGCCTTGACCCCGGACCGGGACAGCCCGGTCCCCTCGTCCAGGGTCCGGCCGTCCCGGCGGCGGATGCCCCGGGCGA